>JABFRV010000095.1 GCA_013140975.1 Saprospiraceae bacterium | reverse complement strand
CAATTCTAAATATTAAAGAAAATAATAATAAAAATTAGAATTGTGAAAATATTTTATTTATCATATATCAGAAAAATTTCATTATGTAATCTTCTTATTTGTAACACCTAAAACATCAATTAATAGGATAATTTAATCCAACAATTTATTTATTATAAAAATTCATCATGTTTTGGCATTGGTTTTGCTACATGAGGACTATCATATTAGACCAAAGCTTTATGCGAAACTTAAAGATTGGGGTTATTGATGACCATAATTTATTTGTAAAGGGCTTTTTGCTTTTGTTAAAGAACATTAAGACTTTTAAAATGGATGTGGTTATCGAAAGCAACAATGCTGACGATTTTTTAACTCAATTAAAACAATCAGAAAAACCAGATTTAATTTTTTTAGACTTAAATCTAGAAATTTCAGATGGAATTGAATTATTAGATAGCATAAGAAAAAATTATCCTACTATAAAAGTTATAGTAGTAAGCATGATTAAAGACAGCAAATTTGTCAGAGAGGCATTTAAAACAGGAGCAGATGGTTTTGTTTCAAAAGAGTCAACGATAGAAGATGTTGAAGAAGCAATAAAATCAGTTCTGGATGGCAAAGTTTTTTTCGGTAAAGGAATTGACGCCGTAAATAAAAAAATCCTTTCTAATGAAGACAAAGAAACTGAATTTAGTTTTAATAGATTTAATGCGAAATTTCATTTAACCAAGCGTGAATTAGAAATATTACAAATGCTGGTTGAAGGAAAAACTTCAAAGGAAATTTCAGCACAATTATTTATAAGTAAAGACACTGTTAATGTGCATAGAAAAAACCTTATGAAGAAATTGAATATCAGCAATGTAGTCATGCTGGTAAAAATTGTGAAAGACTACAACATTATTTAATTCCAGATCAACTCAAATACTTCTTTCGAAGAGGGCAGTTCCTCTTTGACTGTATAGGACTGTAAAAAATTAAATGTTTACTCATATCCAAAACCTTTTTTAAAATGAAAAAGAAATTACAAAAATTATTAGTTACTAAAACTAATCTATTCGAAAGAATGATTGCGGGCATAGTCCTTTGCCTCTTCTTTCAAGTCAATGATTTACAAGCACAGTCTTGTCCATTGGCTTGCGATGATGAAGTGAATGTTTCGCTTAATGAAAAATGCGAAGCACTGATCACGCCTGAAATCATTTTGGAAGAAGTAGGAAATGATTGTGCCTATACTGTAGTAGTATTTGGGACCAATGGTCTTCCATTACCGGATCCTGTTGTTAATGGTACCCATTTAGGAAAAAGACTTAAAGTAGCAATTTACTTAGGTCAAAATTCCTGTTGGGGACATATTGTCGTTGAAGACAAGTATCGACCACATTATGATTGCCCAGAACCAGATACAATCTATTGTTCTGACAGGTACTTCATTCCAACTGTTGGTGATCATTACGACAATTGTACTCCTGCTAACCAATTAATAAAAAGAATACTGTACGATAGTATGGTGATGTACGAAAAATGTGCTTTACGTACAGATAGCATTATCGGGTATCGTACAATTGGTTGCTATTATGAAGATCTTAGCGGAAACTATTCTGATACTTGTAAGCAATACATTTATATCAGAAAGTTCTATGAAAAAGATATTACCTGGCCCGTTGATGTAGAATACACATGTAAAGAATACAATGATAGTATTCCTCAACCGGCACAAAGTGGAGTACCAACAGTATTTGGAAATCCAATTTATCCGGATGAAGCAGCATGTAAAGTAGCAATTACTTTTGAAGATGAGAAAATTGTTCTTTGTCCTAAGAATTTTAAAGTCATAAGAAGATGGACAGTCATTGATTGGTGTATGCCTTCCGGTCAAAATGTATATAAATACTATCAGGTCATCAAAGTTACAGATAACAAAGCGCCTATAGTACGATGTCGACCACAAATTGATATAAGCACAGATCCTGGTAATTGTACAGGTACAGCAATAGTTGGACCTCCGACAATTATAGAGGAATGTTCAAATGTAACATTGCAAGTAGGATATAAAGTTTTATCTCTTACAGGATCACCAACGTATGAAGGAACAAGCACAGCAAACGTTTTCAAATTACCAAATGGTTTTTATAGAATCACTGGTCTTCCTTTAGGATTAAACTGGGTAATTTTCAGAGTAACGGATGAGTGTGGACATTATACTGATTGCTCAACAGAAGTATTAGTTGAAGACAAGATACCACCAATTCCGGTTTGTGATCAAAAGACAATTGTTTCATTGACAGTTGATGGATCTGCAAGAGTTGATGCAATAACTTTTGATGATCATTCTGTAGATAATTGTGAAATTGATTACTTTGAAGTTAGAAGAATGGACAGTGGATTTCCTTGTAATACTTTAAATGGAAACGTATTTGCGCCTTCAGTATATTTTTGTTGCAATGATATTGGAAAGACAATCGTTGTTGAATTAAGAGTTTGGGATAAAGGAGGAAACAGCAACACATGTATGGTAGAGGTAATGGTTCAAGACAAGATTTCACCAATTATTTTCTGCCCACCAAACATTACTGTAAGTTGTGAATTTCCTTATACAAATTATGATGTTTTTGGAACTGTAGTGAATAATATAGCGAATAGAAAACCGATCGTAATCAAAGATATTTGGAAAACCATAAATGGAGAACCAATTGATGGATATGCATACGATGGATGCGGTGCAACAATTCAAGAATTTCCAAACGCCAACCTTCGTTGCGGTCAGGGAACAATAAGCAGAACTTTCGTAGCTACTGATCCTTCAGGTAACAGCAACAGCTGTACTCAGTTTGTCACAGTACAAGACTTTACTCCAAATAGCCTTCAGATTCAGTTTCCAATTGACTATTCAAGTCCAACAACTTGTATGAGTCTTCTGGATCTTGATCCAAAAGCTACAGGAACTGTAACCATTTTCGGTGCTGATAAGTGTAATAACGTATTTAGCAATTATGAAGATAAAGTTTATACCAAAGACCCGGATGCATGTTTGAAAGTAATTAGAACCTGGACTGTGATTGATTGGTGTATCTATGATCCTAATTCTAGTAATACAAGAGGATATTATACTTGGAAGCAAATCATTAAAATAAATAACACACAGGCACCACAATTTGAAACTCCATGTTTTGACAGAACGGCAGAAGTTTTTGGTCCTGGTTGTGGAGGAAATGTTGATATAGTAGCAGATGCTAAAGATGATTGTACGGATTCTGCAGATTTAAGATGGACATTTACTATAGATCTTTATAATGATAAAGTTGCTGATCCTAGCTATAATAGAAATAGCTTCGACGGCAGCAATTATTATCCCACAGGTACTCACTTGGTAACATTTACAGTTACAGATGCTTGTGAAAATGTGAATAGATGTTCATACTTGCTTACCGTTAGGGATGCTAAAAAACCTACTCCATATTGTATAGGAACAATTGTAACTACGGTTATGCCGAGTACAAAAAATATTGAAATCTGGGCAAAAGACTTTAACTTAAATAGTGAAGACAATTGTACTGAAAAAGAGAATTTAAAATATTACTTCCTAGTGAATAATGTTTGGGTAACAAGCATGACCTTCGATTGCGCTAACATTGGAAAAAATATAATTAGAATTTATGTTGTGGACGAGGCGGGTAATTCTGATTATTGCGAAGCAACAATGGAAGTTCAAGATCCAAACAAAGTTTGCAAAACAACAGGGCTAACAATACAAGGACAAATTTCAACAGCAAAAAATCAATTGATGGACAACGTTGGAGTGTTTCTTGAAAGAACCAACCCTGCAGGAAGTGCTTTAGCATATACAGACAACCAAGGTGTTTTTAGCTTCAAATCTATTACTGCAAACACAAGCTACTCAATAAGCGCGGAAAAGAATCATAGTTTCTTGAATGGAGTAAGTACAGCAGATATAGTTTTAATTCAGAAACATATATTAGGAAAAGCATTATTAACTACTCCATACAAGATTATAGCAGCTGACGCGAATAATAATGGAGCAATTACATCAGCTGATATATCAGAAGTGAGAAAATTGATTCTTGGTTCAATCAGTGCTTTTACAAAGAACAAATCTTGGAGATTTATTCCTGCAGCTTATGTGTTCCAGGATCCTAATTCACCGTTCCCGTTTGCTGAAAAAATTGAATACAATTCTATTAGCAGAAATGAGATGAATACGAATTTCGTGGGAGTTAAGATTGGAGATGTTACAGAGGACTCTAATCCAAATCTAACAGGTGGTTCTATATCTTCAAGAACGAATGATAAAGTGAACTTGATTGTTGATGAAAAGAAAATGATTAAATCAGAACCAGCGTCTGTAAGCTTTATAATAGAAGAAGATTATAATGCAAGCGGTCTACAATTTGAAATTCTATTCAATTCAGCTAAAGTGAAGTTTGTATCATTACAAAGTGATGCTTTCAAAGTAAACGCTGACATGTACATAGTGAATAATAATTCAGTGAGAATTAGTGTTGCTCCGGAACATGTGATGACTTTAAAAGCAGGAACAGAATTATTTAATATTAACCTTCTACCTTTAGAAACAGGATTAATATCTTCTGCAATAGAAATCAATAAAGCGGGAATCGCATCTGAAATTTATGATGAAGAAGTAAACAGTAACCCACTTTATTTAAACTTTAGAAAATCATCAACCTCAGCGCAAAAAGAATTGGCTAAGATCATTCAAAATAGTCCGAATCCATTCACTGAGCAGACTACTGTTGATTTCTATCTTCCTAAGAATCAATATGCTTCTTTCGAGATATTTGATATCAACGGAGGATTGATTAGCAAAACAGGGAATAACTATACAGAAGGAAGACATAGTTTAGTTGTAAAAAGAACACAACTTCGCAACCCTGGAATCTACTATATAAGAATGAACTCTGAAGATTATAGTGAAACCATTAAAATGGTTCTTATAAAATAATAAGGATAGAGTAAATGCAGTGTAATGAACCTGGCTATACCATTGCGTATGGTCAGGTTTTTTTAATAATGACTAGCATGAAGATCTCAAATACACCCATTTAAATATTAAATAAATTGTATATATAGCCCAAATTTTCAAAAAATGACTATCTTTGTTTGGGTTTTTAAATTGAAATTATTCCCTAAATACAGTAAAGTATGAAAAAGTTAATTCTATTCCTCTTAGCTTGTTGTAGTGTTATCAGCCTTTCGGCTCAAGTTGCATTTAAATTAAGCTCCTTCTCAGGAAACAATGGAGACAATTTCTCAATAGAACTAAGAACTGATAAGTTTACCAAAATTCAGTCTACACAATTTGCCATTAGTTATGACACCACCTTAATGGAGTATCAAACAATATCCGATTTTGCTCCGGGGTATTCTAATATATCATTATTAGACCCAACCAATGGAGGTAAAAAAGGATTGATTAGAACAAGTTGGAACAACCCGGATGGAGAGAATACTACATATCCAAGCAATACTGTGCTTTTTAAGATGAATTTTAAGTTAATTGGAAAACAGTGTGACTCTAATTTAGTAAAAGTGGTTAATGCAACAGACAAAGTATTAATTGAAGTAATAGATGAAAATGGAAACTCTGCACCATTCGTTGTACAAGACGGAAAGGTTAAAGTGAATGGTCCTAACTGCCAGGGAGGCGGCGGAGGAGGTGGAAATGACACCACCTTTACTTTTATTATTGGAAAAATCGATGTTTCAAAAGGCGGAAACGGATGCGTTCCAATTACATGCAAAAACTTTAAGAAAATTAATACTTTTCAAGGGAATGTAAAATGGGATAAAACTATAGCCAGATATACCGGAATTGGTCCAAATAGAATCGCTGGATTTAATACAGGTGGCACACAAATTAGTGCTGATTCTACAACCTTGAGATTTTTATGGGAAGACGTTAGCCAACAAGGCCAAACGCATCCTGACAACACTGTTTTATTTGAATTATGTTTTGATGCCGTTGGACCATTGAATTCAATAACAGATGTAAACATTGTTGATGTCCCAGGAAACCCAATTGAAGTTACAGCAGGCGGAATTAATTCCACGGAGATTCCATATAAAGTTGAAAAAGGTTCTTACAAAGTTGTAGGCGCTCAAAATATTCTGAACTTATATATGCGCGATACAATGGGTGCGATAAATTCAGAAATGTGTATACCAATCTATGTAGATAACTTTACTTGCATTGGTTCTTTTCAATTTGGTGTAAAGTATGATAAAAACAAACTTGCTTTTGCAAGAGTCGTTAGTGGAGGTGTGACTGTAGGAGCTGCAAACATTAATGTTAAAGGAGATAGTATATTAATAATTTGGGATAGCCCAAATGGACAGCAAGTTACACTTGCAAATGGATCGACTCTACTAAGCTTGTGTTTTAATCTTACTGGACCTTGTGATATGAATGCGGCTTTAAGTTTCATAAACCTTTCAGCGAATAGTTTAATTGAATTCAGTGGCTGTAATGATCCAGTAACAGTAAAAACAACAAATGCCAATATCAATATTAAATGTGTTTCTGATCCGCCAATGATTACAATAGTTTCAATTGAAGAAACAAGGTGCTTTGGAGAATGCAATGGTAAGGTTACAACCAGTATTTCTAAAGGCTCTGGTAACTTTACGTATCGTTGGCTAAATTCAGTTGGAAACACCCCAGTCGTTCCCGCAATTACAACAAAAGATGCATCAACACTATGTGCAGGCACATATAAACTTGAAGTTACAGACATTGGTGTAACTCCAAATGTTGTTGTAACAAGTGTTCCAGTTACAATTTCTTCACCGCCGGTAATTGTAGTTTCAGCACAAATTATGTCTGAGTCTTCTGCTGGAAATGATGGAAAAATAGAACTCACGGCAACTGGCGGAACTCCCGGATATACATATTCATGGAAAAGACTTCCAAACACAGCCCTTCCTGACATAACAAGTACTATCGCAAGTAAACGATGTGGCAATTATGAAGTTAGGATTACAGATTCAAAAGGATGCGTACTAATGGATACATTCAGAATTGAGTGTTTTACACCACCACCTACTTGTTCAATAAATCTACTTGATACAATAATATGTGCAGGAGATTGCACAGCTTCTTTAAGAGTTCAAATTACTGGGGGCTCTATTCCGTTCACTTATAATTGGAGCAATCAGGCAACTACGATCGGAATCAATAATTTATGTGCAGGAACGTATACAGTTACAGTTACAGACAATCAATCCAGAACCTGTTCATCAACATATACTGTTACAGAACCCGCACCAATAATTATTGCAATTGCAGATACAACATGTTCTAAAGGCAATGATGGTTCGATTAATATAAATGTAACAGGAGGAACGCCTTCATATACATATGAATGGAGAAATCCAGCAAATCAGGTCTTTGCACAATCACAAGATGTCACAGGTCTTGCACCGGGAGTATATGTTGTTAAAGTTACAGATTCTAAATTATGTACTAAGAGCCTTACAATTACAATCTCAACTTGTAATTCTTCAGGGACGGACGTAAAAGTAATTCTAACAATTGATCCTAAAACAGGAGGAGGCGGAACAAGTTGTGCAGGAAAATGCGACGGAAGAATTACGGCAACAGCAACGGGAGGCGCTAGTCCTTATTTGTATAAGTGGTCACATAGCGCAAGCCTTAGTGGCAATATTGCAGATAATCTTTGTGCAGGTAATTATACTGTTACTGTTACAGATGCGAATGCCAAAACAGCTACAGCAACGGTAAGGCTTAATGATGCTCCGGCGATGAATATTAATCCAAGAAGAATCAATTGCGCAAGTACAAATATATCTAGTGATGGAAGTTTTGAAGCAGTTGTAACAGGAGGAGCAAGACCTTATACATACTTATGGTGTAGTAATGAAACTACAGTAATTGCTACACAGTTAAATTCTGGAAATTGTTCCTTAATGGTAACTGATGCGAATGGCTGTACCGCAACGGAAACATTTACTGTTTGTAGCGGCTCTAATCCCAATGGTTTATGCTTTAAAGGAAACTTAGCGATTTCACCGAATGGTGATGGCTATAATGACAATTTTGAAATAATGTGTGTTCGTGATTATCAAAACACTCTAAATATTTATAATAGGTGGGGTCACCTGGTGTATTCAGCAGTTGATTATATTAATCAATTTAATGGTGTTGATAGTGATGGTATCGCACTCAATGAAGGAACGTATATGTACGTTCTGACAATTAAAGAGGCAGGAAAGAATGATACAAATTATAAAGGAACTGTAACTATTGTAAGATAAGAATTCGTATTACGATTAAATTTTAAGAAAAATGAAAACAATCTACTATATTTTTTTAGGAATCATAATAACCTTAACGGGCTATAATGCGAATGCACAAGATTATGCGACAAGCCTTAAGACCCCAAGTGTTTATACGCAATATTTTTTAAATCCATTTTTTATAAATCCTGCACATACTGGCTTTGATAAACAAAGTAAGATTGTATTAAATTTTAGAAATCATTGGGCAGGTTTTGATAATTCACCAAAGGGATTAACATTCGGTATAAATGGATCTCCAGTAAGCAATATGGGGCTTGGAGGAATTCTATATTCTGAAAATTTTGGTGTTGCAAATCGTTTTGTAGGACAAGGAAATTATGCCTATAATTTTAAAACAAACAATGAAACAAAAATGTCTTTAGGACTTAGCGGATCCTATATAAGATACTCTTTAGACAATGAAGCAATAACTGATCCTAATCATAGATCCGGAGATCCATTAATTAATGCTGCGGTTAATGGAGAAAATTATTTCTCTGCAGATTTTGGATACTGGGCAGAGTTTGCAAATAAATTTAAGTTAGGAATAACTTTACCACAGATAGTTCTTGCCAATCTGGGAGAAAATAAAAAAGCAGATACTTCCAAGCCATTCAGCTTTATTGGATTTTTAGGAGCCACATGGAGAGTTCCTGAATACAGATTAGTTGTTGAACCATCTCTTTGCATAAGAAAAATAAGTGATGTACCATTTGGAACGGATTTAAACGTACTTGCAAAATTCTTAGATGATAAACTATATTTAGGATTTACCTATAGTTTTGGTCCTTCAGACAACCGTACTGGATTCTTGGCCGGTGTACGAGTTAATCAGTTTAGATTTATTTATTCCTACGATCAGTCATATCAGACCTTCCAAACATTCAGCAGAGGATCTCACGAATTGACACTTTCATTTGATCTTGGATCAAAGAAAAATTCAATGAATACAGAGACGATGACCGAGCCTTCAATGGGAGAAATGCCCAAAGAAAATAATTAATCACACCAATGTATTTGTAATACTTCTTCCAAATCAGGATGGAGGGATCGACCTACAGGGCAAGACTTTGCCGCGTTGGTAAGAATTGCTTTTTCTTTAGAAGAATATGTAATATTCTGAGGCATAAAGATGTCAATTTCAATACGTGCAATCCTTCTTGGATTATCTGTCATTATTTTATTTAGTTCTGCAATTGCTCCCTTTATATCTATAGAATGTGTTTTAGCGGCTATGCCCATAACGGTCAACATACAACTAGCCAAAGATGTCGATGCAAGATCAGTTGGACTAAATGCTTCTCCTTTGCCTTGATTATCTATTGGAGCGTCAGTAATTATTTCCTGACCTGAACGATTGTGTCTTGCTTTCGTTCGAAGTTCTCCTAGATATTCAATTGTTGCGGTATTTTTCATTCTTCTTCAGTTGTTAGCTTTTCTTTTCTAGGGTGATTATCATCATATGCTTTAAGAATATCTTTGACCAATCTATGTCTGACTACATCATCGATACTTAATTCAATAGTTGATATACCATGAATTCTTTTTAAAATATGTGAAGCATGTTTCAGACCAGATTTCTGGTGATAAGGAAGATCAACTTGAGATAAATCTCCTGTTATTATACATTTTGCTGAAGGACCCAGACGAGTCAGGAACATTTTCATTTGAAGAGTTGTAGAATTCTGAGCCTCATCCAAAATTATAAAAGCATGATCCAAAGTTCTACCGCGCATAAAAGCAAGAGGGGCGATTTCTATCACTCTATTTTCTATATATTGACTTAGCCTTTCAGCAGGGATCATATCATCCAGGGCATCATATAAAGGCCTTAAATAGGGATCTATCTTTTCTTTTAAATCACCAGGTAAAAATCCCAGATTTTCACCCGCTTCAACTGCAGGACGAGTGAGTATAATTTTTTTTACTTCTCTGTTTTTAAGAGCACGTACTGCAAGCGCAACTGCAGTATATGTTTTTCCTGTTCCTGCTGGACCAATTGCAAAAACAACATCATTTTGTTCAACAGCATTAACAAGAAGTATTTGATTTTTGGTTTTCGCATAAATTACTTTTCCATCCCGACCATGTACCAACACCGTTTTATTATCAATATTCGTATGAAGCTGATACGGATTTTCTCCATGAATAAGATCCTCTACAGTCTGAACCGGTAAATCTTTATTGTCTCTCAAAATTTTTACCATGAGTTCTACTTTATTCTTTACCTCCTGCGTAGATTTTTTTTCACCTGTAATACGCAATTGAGAACCCCGTGAAGAAATTGTTGTGTTTGGGTATGCCTTACGGAGTACGTTTAATTTGGTGTTATTTTCTCCATATAGAGCCAGGTGATCAACATTCTCAATGGTTAATACGATTTCACTTTGGGACAAATTTTTTATTATTTAACGGTTAAAGAAGAATAATCTTTTATGAACTGAGACAAAAGTAGTAGAATTGTCGCAATTTTCGGAAAAATTGAAAGGAAGGAAAATTTATGCAACAAAAAACAATTGTGAGCCTTTGTACGGATTTTGGATTAGATGACTATCGGGTTGCGTTAATGAAATCAGAACTTCTTAAACATAGCCCTCAGATTCAGCTCCTTGATATTACACATAATGTTCAAGCTTTTGATTTAGTTGAGGCTGCGTTTCACGTCTCTAATACACTACATAATTTCCAAGCCAAACAGATTCATATTACCTGGGTATTAAATGCCTCAGAAGATCAAGGAATTTTACTTGCTTTATACAATGAACAGTATCTGATTCTTCCTAATAACGGACTTCTGGAACTTATTACCTTTTCAGAACCCGCTGAAATTATATATAGAATTAGTGATGATGCTATAGAGTATAAAGAAAGAATCTCGAAAGCAGTTTACAACATATGTAATGGTGAAAACCTTGGCGAGATTTATACCCTTCTAGAAGACCCGGTTAAGAAAATAAGTGTTCAACCGGTTTACCAAAAAGAAAGAATTCAAGCCAGAATTTTAAACCTTGATCGGTACGGAAATCTGATTTTTAATATTCGCAGAGAGCCATTTGTAAATATTAGCCAAGGGAGAAAATTTTCTTTTTCTACGCAAAATCAACAAGTAATATCCAATTTTATTCTCGATCAATTGGAAATTGAGAATGGAAGTTTTTATGTATATTTTACAGAAGCAGGATTTCTGGTATTAGCTCTATGTGGTGCTAATGCCGGAAAAGTTCTTGACCTTAAAAAAGATGATACTCTCCAAATTGTATTCGAATGATAGTGAGAATTGTAAAAATGAAATTTAAGGAAGAGCATTCATCACGATTTATTGAAATTTACAAAACAGTCAAACCATTCATTCTAAAGTGCAAGGGATGTATTGCAGTAAATTTATTAATTGATGTTAACGACTCAAGAGTAATGAGTACCATTAGTGAATGGGAAACAGAAAATGATTTAAATCAATACAGAGATTCAGAATTATTTGGCATAACGTGGAGTGAAGTGAAGCAACTTTTTGAAGATAAACCGCAAGCAAACAGCTATAATAAATTAGAAAGTTCATTATGATAAAAAGCAGCATCAGACAATCTGCAGAAGTGTTGTATAAAAAGGAGTTTGAAGCTTTAGTCAAAGCAGATAACAATCCTAAACCTGCAAATTGGCAAATGTCTCCATGGTCAGTCGTTCAATATATAATCGGTGGTAAACTAAAAGATGGAACAGAAATAAGCCCAAAATATGTTGGAAAGAAAAGCCTCATAGAAATATGTGTCGCAACCCTATTATCTGAAAGAGCATTATTATTGACAGGAGTTCCAGGCACTGCAAAAACATGGATTTCCGAACATCTGGCAGCAGCGATTTCTGGCAACTCAGGACTATTTGTACAAGGAACAAGTGGAACACATGAAGATGCAATAAAATATGGTTGGAATTACGCCAGTTTAATTGCGCATGGACCAACAAGAGAAGGATTAATTCCCTCTGTAATAATGAAAGCAATGGAGACAGGGGGAATTGCAAGAATAGAAGAACTTAGCAGAATTCCAACAGAAACACAAGATGCACTCATTTCTATATTATCAGAAAAAAATATCATTATACATGAACTTGAGAAAATAATTGAAGGAAACAAAGGCTTTAATATAATTGCGACAGCCAATGATCTCGATCGTGGTATTTATGAAATGTCTTCAGCCCTAAAAAGAAGATTTAACATTGTCCAAATGCCATTGCCGGAAAACCTTGAAGAAGAAACAAAAATCGTTCGTTACAGAGTCCAGCAAATGGGAAGATTAATTGAGGCTCCTTTGGCTGATCTTAAGGAAAAACAAATTCAAACACTACTTACACTATTCAGAGAACTGAGAGAAGGAAAAACAGAAGATAAAAAAACTAAAATCAGAGCGTGTAAAACTTCTTTAAGTCCAGCAATAGCCATAAGCATAATTCACGAGGCAAGAATTCATGCACATTATTTTGACAATAACGAGATTAGGAACGACTATTTGGTAAAAGGATTAATTCATACTTTACGCCAGGAAGGAGAAGAAGAATTACAAATCCTCCAAGAGTATAATGAAAGCGTTCTCAAGAAAAGAACAGAATATAAAGAATGGTATAATTTAATCAAGAAATTAGATAAAGATTAAACATTGTGTTCTTCTTGAGAAACGTATCTATATCGATTCTTATAAAATGAACGTATAATAAATCCAATAATAACACCAAAAGCAAATCCTCCAATATGTGCCCACCAAGCAACACCGCTTGATTCAGGAGCTTGATCATTTAACACACCAATGCCTGCAATAATATTCTGAACAATCCAAATTCCCAAAAAGAAAATAGCAGGCACATAAAATACTGCAAAAAATATGATTAATAGAACCTTTATTCTTGATGCTGGAAACATAATAAGATATGCACCGAGAACGGCTGAAATTGCACCACTTGCTCCAACCATTGGAATCTCACTGTAAGGGTTAAAAAAAATATGAATCACAGATGCGATAATACCTCCAAAGAGGTAAAAAATAATAAAATTGAAACTTCCAATTACAGCTTCAATATTATCAGCAAAAACCCAAAGGAATAACATGTTTCCAATTATATGGAACCAGCCACCATGTAGAAACATACTTGTAATTAAAGTATAGTAGTCCTGACCGTTTAATATTTCATCCGGAATGGCACCATATCCCAGAATAAATTTTTCAACCAGTTCATGAGACAAGCTAAACTCATACAAAAAGACAAGAGAATTAATTGCAATAAGACTATATGCAAAAATTGGCCTATGCCCTCCTTGAACCTGATCATCTCCAATAGGTAAAATCATGAATGACTATATTATTCCTTCTTTTAGCAAATCGTGAATGTGTATCATCCCACAATATTCATCACCATTCAATACAATCAGTTGAGAAATACTAAACTCCTGCATAACTCGTAATGCTGCTGCTGCAGATTGATTAGATTGTATGAACTTAGGATTGGAATTCATAAATTCTGAAGCAGGTGTATTAAGATGACTTCCTTCCTTTTCAAACAATCTTCTTAGATCGCCATCAGTAATAATTCCTACAACCTTATTTTTTTCAATTACCGCACATGCCCCTAATCTTCCTCTGGTAATTTGTAATAGTATTTTTTGTAGAGTATCACTTTTGCTTACTTGAGGTTTATCATGCCTTTTAGCAAAATCCAAGACCTTCATATACATCATCTTTCCTAGAGTTCCTCCAGGGTGATGGTGTGCAAAATCTTCAGGAGTAAATCCCTTCAAAGCAAGAAGAGAAACTGCTATTGCATCTCCCATGGCCATCTGAGCCGTTGTACTCGCAGTTGGTGCAAGATTGTTTGGTTCAGCTTCTGTTAGAACAGGAATATGAATACTATAATCCGATTCCTGAGATAGAAAAGAAGATGCATTTGAACAAAGACTAATAATCTTTATCGAACGCAATTTAATTAAAGGTATAAGAACTTTTATTTCAGGAGTTTCTCCGCTTTTTGATATACACACAACAGCATCATTAGACTGAATCATTCCAAGATCTCCATGAATTGCATCTGCTGCGTGCATAAAAATTGCAGGAGTTCCGGTGGAATTTAAAGTCGCAACAATTTTTTGTCCAACAATTGCGCTTTTTCCAATTCCAGTGATAATAATTCTTCCGGTAATATTACTCAAGAATTCAATTGCAGTTGCAAATCCATCGTGAATTGAATTAACTAACATGGCAAGACAATCCTTTTCAATAAGGATACAATTTCTTGCTGATTCAATAATTAAGTCTTTCTTTTCAGACAAAGAACTGGATAGTTTATTTTATTAATTAATCTTTAGATCCTATTCGATATAATATCCATGCCATAATTGCAAAGAAAATTACACCCAATAAATTATATCCATGTTCACCAAGAGCTGAAGTAATTCCATGCTCCGCACTAAACTTTGCTATGGTATTTGCAATTCCTTCATCAACAGTAAGAAGTGCAACTATAACACCTGCCAATGCGCCTCCGGCGACTAAACCTGTTGCAAACAAACTACCTTTACCCAATTCAGAATCCTCTGCAGCTTTATTTTTGCGACGAGAATTCCAATCAACTATTCCTTTTACAACACCACCAATAAAAATTGGTAAAGTTGTAGCCAATGGAAGATAAAGACCCACGGCAAAAGAAAGTGCTTTAACCTGACATAATTCTAATACGATTGCTATAAATACACCGGAAAGAACAAACACCCAGTCTAAATTAAAAGATAGTAAGCCTTTAATTAAAGTTGCCATTAAGGTAGCTTGAGGCGCTGCATACTTTTCACCTATAGCATGATGAATTCCATTTGCAACCATATCTGATGTTGGAGTATCCAAATATTTTACAGTAAATCCAATTACAAGAGATGAAAAAATTGCACCTATAAAAAGGGCTATCTGTTGATTCTTTGGTGTAGCACCAACAATATATCCGGTTTTTAGATCTTGTGAAGTTGCACCCGCATTTGCAGCCGCAATACAAATCATTCCCCCAATGACAAGAGCCATTGGTTCATAAACCTGTCCTGTCCATCCTATTGCAATAAAGATTAAAGCAGTTCCCATAATAGTGGCAATTGTCATTCCTGAAATCGGATTATTACTGGAACCAATTATTCCCACGATTCTACTTGAAACAGTAACAAAAAAGAAACCAAAGATTATGACCAATATGCCTAACAATATTTTGCCAAAGAAATTACCAGGAATCTGGGGTAACAATGCAAGAAGAATAATTAATGCAGCTGAACCAAGCAGAACTACTTTGAAAGAAAGGTCATTTTCTGTTCTTAGTACAGCTTTTTCTCCTTTTTCTTTCATGCTACCCATACTATCTTTAAACGAAGAAATTATAGTTGGAATCGTTTTCATTAATGTAATAAAACCTCCAGCAGCAACAGCGCCCGCGCCAATCTGACGGATATATGCACGATATACTGCATCAGCAGTATTGGTAAAAGTATGAGCAACCGGATCCCATCCAAATTTAGCACTTGCCTTAGTGGGATCAAGTAAATTTAATTTTGCTAATTGGGCTGCAATGATGTCAGGGCTAACCAAATTCGATAACAAAGGAATCATACAAAGAGAAGCCATGATACCTCCTGCTACCAGAACCCCTGCTATTTTTGGACCAATAATATATCCAACTCCAAGGTATTCCGGAGTAATTTCTCCTGCGACTACTGCAGATGGAAAGTATTTATTCATCTGGCTTGAACCCCATTTTGGAACCTCAGCAATTACATGAAAGACTTTTTGAAAAATGGCATAAAGAAGAGAAAACCCCAATCCATAATAAGCCGTTCTCGCAAAATCTCCGCCTTTTTCCCCGGCTATCAAAACGTGCGCACAGGCAGTGCCCTCAGGATAAGGTAAAGTTTCGTGTTCTTTTACAATAAGACTTCTTCGTAGAGGAACCATCATCAATGTCCCTAGAATACCTCCAAAAACGGCAAGAGTAAGGATAGTCCAATATTGAAAGAAATTATCTCCAACAGATGGGTCAGATAGGAATAAGAAAGCGGGTAACGTAAAGACTACACCTGCTGCGATTGATTCTCCGGCAGATCCGGTTGTTTGAATTATATTGTTTTCAAGAATATTGGTCTTAAAAAGCTTCTTACCCAATGAGATAGCTAAAACTGCAATAGGGATTGATGCTGAAACAGTTAACCCTGCTTTTAAAGCGAGGTAAACAGTTGAAGCTCCGAAAATCATTCCAAACAAAATTCCGAGAATTATCGCTTTGACCGAAAGCTCCGGAAGAATGATATTGGAGTCTATATAAGGCTTAAATCCTTCAGACTTTTGACTATTCATTGGTTTATTCTTTTAAAAGTTGAGCCTAAAGATAAACCAAAGAATCAAAATACAACGATCAATGAAATTAACTTCCGAGAAGTTCTTTAACCAACAATGAAACCGTCTTCCCATCTGCCTTTCCGGCTAAAGATTTTGAAGCAACTCCCATTACTTTACCCATATCTTTTTGACCAGCGGCACCTGTCTCTTGAATAATCTTTTGTATAAATGAGCGAAGATCAGTCTCACTCATTTGCTCAGGAAGATATCTTGATATTACTTCAATTTCTTCTCTTTCAGTTTTAGCAAGGTCCTCGCGATTTTGTTTTTCATAGATTTCTAAAGACTCTTTTCTTTGTTTAAGAAGCTTTTGAATTATTGCAATACCTTTTTCTTCATTTAGCTCCTGACCGCTTCCATCAGTATTAGCTAGTAAGATAGCGGCCTTAATTGCTCTTATAGCCCGAAGACCTTTTTCATCTTTCGCCTTCATGGCTTCTTTAAGATCGTTGTTTATTTTATCTTGAAAATTCATAGATTTAAATTTATTCAGGAAGAAAACAGTGAATCAGAAATTTAGTTCTCTGCTGAGTCGAAGATATTCCATTGGACTAATCTCTTCTGCTCTTTGATTGTAATAAGGTTCATCCAGAATACTTTTATCAATAAGAATGGACTTCAGATTGTTTCTCAATGTTTTTCTCCGGTGGAGGAATGAAGTTTTTATTAAAGTTCTAACTCTTTTTCTTTCTTGAATTGAGATAATGTTTTCATTTCTTTTTAGTACCAAAATCGAGGACATTACTTTTGGAGCCGGTTGAAAATTTGATGGCCCAATATCAAATTCCAGTTTGCCACTATAATACAAAGCTGTTATTGCAGAAATTACGCCATAATCTTTAGAGCCAGGAGGAGAAACTATACGTTGTGCCATTTCTTTTTGAAACATGCCAATGAGAACAGGAATTCTTTCAATATTGTCCAGAGCTTTAAATACGATTTGTGAAGAAATATTGTAAGGAAAATTTCCACACAATAAAAATTCTTCTCCATTAAAAAGACTCTCAATATTTAATTTCAAAAAATCTGCGGCAATAAAATTATTTTTTTTGTCAGGAAACAAATTTTCGAGAAAAGAAATCATATCCTTGTCTGCTTCCACTGCTAAAAATTCTGGGATATGTGAAATTATTTCTTTGGTAAGAGCAGCTTTCCCAGGACCAATCTCAAGAACATTTTTTGAAGAAAAAGACAAAATTAATTTTGCAATTTTTTCAATCATAGTTGATTGAATTAAAAAATGCTGGCCGTATGATTTTTTTGCGTGGTAAGACATCGATGAATCACAAATGTACAATACTTAAGATAATCAAGAATTGATATCATAAAAATCCTTAATTTGTTATACTTTTGCAGCATAATTAGAAATACATCATATGAAAAAAATATTTATATTATTTTTTGTTTTTATAATCGTTTCATTACAAGCACAGGTAACCGTTAATCAATATCCGGAAGTTGGAACATTTTTTACATTGGATGAGATTCAATATGACGAAATAGATTTTGTCAAGCAAGTAAGAACAACAGGAGGAGATCAGAAATGGAATTTTGCCGGAATTAATAAGCAGCCTTTTGAGGACACTATATTTTTCTTAGCTCCAAAAGACTTAACACTTGCTCAACCTGTTGCAGGCTCTAACTTCTTAGTATATGATCCAACAAGTTTATTTGGTGAAATTTTTTCTCCTTATACATATTATTCAGTTACAAGTACAGAACAGAAAATCGTAGGACTTTATTTAGAAGATGACAAAACCATAAAATTTGATAAGTCATTTCTTACCAATATTTTCCCTTTAGATGTAAATGAAGATTTTGAAGATGTTACCACATTCAATGTAATTTTAGATGGAATAGGTCAGGTTCGTGTAGAAGTTGAGTCCTTTAATACAGTGGATGGCTGGGGAGAAATTTCGACGGGCAATGGAAAATATCAATGTTTACGAGTAAAATCCACGTACACATTGCAGGGTGCACTTTTAGGTCTTCCCTTGTTTAATTCTACAGTAATCGATTATCGATGGCTTGCTCCCGGACTAGACTATGATGTTTTTAAATATTCTGTTATTGAAACAGAATTTGGACCAGAATTAGAAAATGATACACTTTCTTATAGTTTGCGTGAGCAAAGAAAATTAGCAGTTAATGATTTTGATAATAAGAAAATTTCTTTACAAGTCAATCCTAATCCTACTACAGATGAAGTAACAATTCAGTTGAATGGGGAGAACATTACAAGACATTACATTGAAATTTATGATGGGAAATCATCAATAGTCTACAAATCTAATTTTGACGGGAATACACATTCGATAAATGTCAATGAATGGAACAGAGGTGCCTATATGGTTAAGGTATCCAACTCTAACAATCAATGGGATTTACAAAAACTGATTCTACAATAAATTGAAATAAGGCTTGTAAAAACATTTGCTATCTTAGGGTGCATTTGTATATTTGCGGTCCCAATTCATAAAAGCCTCTTTAGCTCAGTTGGTTAGAGCGTCGGACTGTTAATCCGCAGGTCCTTGGTTCGAGTCCAAGAAGGGGCGCTTGAATGAAATAGAAAGCCTTGCATATGCAAGGCTTTTCTATTTTTGTTACTTTATTAAAAAGAATATATGAGTATATTGACTGTAGGGACGATGGCTTTTGATTCAATCGAAACTCCATTTGGAAGCGTTGACAAGGTAATTGGAGGAGCTTGTACCTATATAAGTTGGGCCGCATCATACTGGTGCGATGATATTAAGCTTGTTTCAATAATAGGAGATGACTTTCCGGAATCTGAAATAAAGAGCCTGCAACAGAGAGGAGTCTCCACAGAAGGACTCGTTAGAGTTAAAGGTAAAAAGTCTTTTTATTGGTCTGGCAAATACCATCCTGACATGAACATAAGAGACACTTTGGTTACAGATCTCAATGTTTTAGCTGACTTTAATCCAGAACTTCCAAAATCTTATTTACACTGTAAATATGTAATGTTGGGAAACCTAACACCTGCAGTTCAGCTTTCAGTTCTCAATCAGATTCCTATCAGACCTAAGCTGGTGGTTCTTGATACGATGAATTATTGGATGGACACCGCACTTGATGAACTTTTTCTCGTACTTAAAAAGGTTGATGTGTTAACAATTAATGATGAGGAAGCCCGACAGTTATCAGGAGAACGATCTTTGTTAAAAGCGGCGAATAAAATTCACACTTTTGGACCAAAATACTTAATTATTAAGAAAGGTGAACATGGTGCTTTACTTTTTCATGAAGGACAGATCTTTTTTGCACCAGGACTTCCAATTCCTGAAGTAATTGATCCTACGGGTGCCGGAGATAGCTTTGCAGGTGGATTCATTGGATATATGGCAAGAACGAATGAGATAAGTTTTAATAACATGAAGACTGCATTAATATATGGATCAACGATGGCTTCATTCTGTGTTGAAAATTTCAGTCTCAACAAACTAAAAAATCTTACTCAGGATGAGATTCATGTAAGATTACAATTATTTAAAGATTTAAGCAGCTTTGACAAAAATCATTTAGATATCGCCAATTCATAAATAAAGATTTGCATGAAAAAAATTGCTAGCTTTAATGTAAATGGTCTTCGATCCGCTGTTCAAAAAGGATTTAACGAATGGTTAAAAAATTGTGGATATGATATTATTTGTATTCAGGAAACGAAAATGGACATTTCCTATGAGGATATTGATATGTTTTATTCACAAGGATATAAAGCGTATTGGCATTGTGCAAAGAAAAAAGGATATAGTGGCGTATTGATTCTCAGTAAAGAAGAACCCAAAAACATTGAAATTGGATGTGGGATTTCGCAATATGATGATGAAGGAAGAATAATCAGAGCTGAATTTAAGGATTTTAGTGTATTAAACATTTACATTCCGTCAGGAACTACCGGCGAAGACAGACATGCATTTAAAATGAAGTTTTTAGAAGAAATCTATCCATGGTTTAAAAACTTAATTTATCAACATAAGAAGCTCATTGTGGCAGGAGACTACAACATTGTTCATAAGGATCTTGATATACATAATCCGGAAAGAAAAGACAATCCCAGCGGATACAGACCTGAAGAAAGAGCCTGGCTTGATGCATGGTTTACTGAATTATTCGATGATAGCTTCAGAATCATAAAACCAAAAGAAAAAGAATTCAGTTGGTGGAGTTATAGAGCAGGATCTTATGCCAAAGATAAAGGATGGAGAATTGATTATCAATCCATTTCAAAACCTTATGGAAAGTTAGTCAAGGATTTTCAACATCTAAGAGATATTAGATTTTCAGATCATTGCCCTATTGTTGCAACTTACGATATTTAAAGTGAGAATAATTCTTTTTATGCTAACTTCTTTATTATTACAATTACAAGAAGTTAGTGCCTCGATTTGTAGGTTTAATCAGGATATTCAAAAAATATATTCTCAGATTATTCAACTTCGATTGAAAGAAGCGAAAGAAATCTTACGTAAAGAACAGAATAAAGAGAACAACCTGGCTTATGTTCTGATGGAAGATTATGTTGATTTTTTTCAATTATTTATTTATGAAGATGAGACGGATTTTAAAAATATTTTTCCCAATAAATCAAAAAGACTTGAAAAAATCAGAAGTGAAAAAATAGAAGAACAATGGTCTCTGTTTTTGCAAAGTGAAATATTATTACATTGGTCCTTAATACATTTAAAGAGAGATGAAAACTGGAAAGCGTATAAATGTTTTAACGAAGCATATGAAAAATTAAGTCTTTGCAAAAGAAAATTCCCAGAATTTAAATACACAAATAAATCCCTTGGAATTCTGCATACTCTCATCGGCACTATACCAGAGGAATTTGAATGGGCGAGTTCTTTATTAGGATTTACAGGGAGCCTAACAGAAGGCAAAAATGAATTAAATAGTTTTATAGAATTTTCCAAAAGCGAAAATGATCTTTTTAAGAATGAAGCTATTGCAGCATATTCGTTTGTCATTAGTTATCTTGACAATAAAAAGCAAGATGGTTTAGAGTATTGGAATAAAAATTCTAAAATCTCAAAGAATAATGTGCTAAATTATTTTATTAGCACAAAACTATTAATGCGTTCCGGAAAAATGAAAGAAGCAGCTGAATTAGTTCAAAACGTAACTGAAGCTGAAAAATTAAAGCTCCCCTACCTGTATTATGTTAGTGGGCTCATTAAACTTCAAAACCTTGATGCCGAATGTGAAAAAGAGTTCTTACAATATCTTAGATTATTTAAAGGAAACAGCTTTGTTAAGGATAGTTATCAAAAACTTGCCTGGATGTCTTTAATTAAAGGATCAGAAAGCAGTTATAAACAATATATGGAAAAATGTAAACGCAACTCTAAAGCAATAACGGATGAAGATAGACAAGCAGAGTCAGAGGCAAAAAACAGCACTATTCCGGACCCGGTTTTATTAAAGGCCAGGTTACTATTTGATGGAACACACTATAACAGAGCATATTCTCTATTATTTAAGAAGATAGAGCAGTATTATAAAGGAGAAAGAAAGCTGGAATTCTGTTACAGGATGGGAAGGATTTGCCAGAATTTGAGCAAAAAAATTGAAGCCATCAGTTTTTTTGATGATGCGATTTCAACAGAGCCTAAAGGAAATAGCTTTATGTCATGTTATTCACAGTATTATAAGGCTCAAATTAAAGAAGAATACGGGGAAAAAGCAGAGGCTTGTTTAATATATTCTAAACTTCTCAAACAGAACCCGGACCACTATTCCCGCTCATTGCACCAAAAATCAAAGGCGGGCCTGATACGACTAAGTTGTCAATTACGATAATTCCTTTTCAAGATTGGCGAAAAATCCTATTTTTGCCGTCCTTTTAAGAGAATAAACCTTTGGCGTGGTAGCTCAGCTGGTTAGAGCGTGCGATTCATAATCGCAAGGTCGGGAGTTCAAGCCTCCCCCACGCTACAAATTCTTATCTAATAGCATTTATTTAACATTTAAAGATTAATATAAAGTACGGGTTTTCAAGTCAAAGACATATAAATTCTTCGATATGAAAAACGTATTAATCTTCAGAAGCGCAATATATTTGATAGCAGTGTCAATACTTATTTTAAGTTCAAATGCCTGTTCTTTGAAAAAAACGCATTCAAACACTAAAAAGGAATCGGTAAAGCTCATAAAAGCAACACCTAAAAAAACGAAGAATAAGAAATCTCAAAGAAAGGTTATTAAGATAGAAAATCAAAACCAAAAAACTGAAACAAAGCGTACTTCAGAAAGTGATGAAATTATCGTTCAAAAGGAAGATGATGAAATTTTTATTCAAGAAGAACACTTAGAAATTGATAGTTCAGAATTTATCAAAATATTGAAGGAAAATGGAATCGAAATTGATTCACATTTAGCATCTTCCAGATAAACTGAAAAATTTCATATTCTTTCGGACCTACAGAGTTAAGAAAAATCAAATACCTTTGTCTATGAATGAGAGAATCAATTTATTTACAACTAATTGAAAGAAAAGCGATTCAAAAGAAAAGCTTCGCAGTTCTAATTGATCCGGATCACCTGAAGATTAATAATCTGGAGACAATAATCAAAATCTCTAATAAATGTAAGGTTGACTATTTTTTTATTGGTGGCAGCCTAATATTACAAGATAGACTGGAAGAAACCTTAAGACTTATTAAAGAAAATTCTTTGATACCAACCGTTTTATTTCCGGGAAACGGATTTCAGATTAGCAATAATGCTGATGCACTTTTATTTTTAAGTTTGGTATCAGGAAGGAACCCGGAGTATCTGATTGGAAAGCAGATTGAAGCAGCGCCAAAATTGAGAATGACAAGTCTTGAAATAATTTCAACCGCCTATATGCTCATTGATGGCATGAACTCAAATACAGCTTCTTATATCAGCCAAACGCAACCCATTCCACACAATAAGCCTGAAGTTGCTCTTGCAACGGCTTTGGCGGCTCAATATCTTGGATTTAAAACTATTTTTATGGACGCTGGTAGTGGTGCTAAAGCATCTATAAGCACTGATATGGTACAAAGAGTGGCTCAGATGTCTGAAGTTCCATTGATTATTGGTGGTGGCATTACAAGTGGTCAAAAAGCGAAGGAACTATATCAGGCGGGAGCAGATTTAATTGTTATTGGAAATGCGATTGAAAAAGATCCCTCACTAATTGCTGAAATAACTAGCATGATTGAGAACAATGCCCTTAGTGAAAATAAACAACTCCGATGAAAGGACTTGTTTTAAAGTCCACGGGTTCTTGGTATGAAGTATTAGTCAAGGAGGAAAATAAAACGTATTCATCTCGCTTAGCAGGGAAATTGAAACTTAATAAATCTGATTTAACCAACCCTATTGCAGTAGGAGATTATGTTCAAATAGAAAAAGAAGATGATCGATACGCAATTATAAAAGCAATAGAAAAGAGAAAAAATTATATTGTAAGACAGAGCCCTAAAAACAAACATCAATTACATCTCATAGCAGCAAATATTGATCTGGCGATATTAATAACAACATTAAAAGAACCGGGATTTAAACAAGGTTTCATTGATCGATTTCTTATAACAACAGAACCTCAAGACATACCTGTATTAATTATATTTAATAAAGCAGATTTATATGGTCAGGAGGAGCTTAAAACCTTTAGGCAACTGAAAACTATTTATGAAAAGATAGGATACAAAGTAATGCTTATCTCTTGTGAAAATGGTGAAGGGATAGAGGAAATGAAAAAAGAAATTCTTGGAAAAGTATCGTTAATATCAGGACAATCAGGTGTCGGTAAAAGCAGCTTGCTAAATTCTTTAATACCAGAAGCAAATAAAAAAACCAGTGAAATTTCAAATTATTCCGGCAAAGGAATACACACCACAACCTTTGCTGAAATGATTATTATGAACACAAATACATTTATAATCGATACACCGGGTATAAAAACTTTAAGTTTTAATAATCTGCAAGTAATGGATGTTGTTCATAATTTCAGGGAGTTTTTTAAATATTCAGATCTATGCCGTTTTGGTAGAAATTGTACTCACCGTGACGAACCCAATTGTGAAGTAAAGAACGCAATAGAATCAGGAGATATTTACTTATACCGGTATCAAAACTATCTCAATATCCTGGATGAAATTGAATCTCAAAATCATTGGGAAAGAAAAAAAGAGTATTAGTGTGTTTGATTTACAAACTTGTATGAAGATTCATATTTCTTTGATGTCTTTCAAGTGCAAGAACGATTAATTTATCCAACAATTCCTTATAGCCAATTCCAGTGGCTTCCCAAAGCTTTGGATACATGCTAATATTAGTAAATCCTGGCATTGTGTTAATTTCATTTAGAACAAAAGTATTGTCTTTCCTTAGAAAAAAATCAACCCTAGACAAACCTTCAGCACCAATACATTGGAATGCCTTTACTGCAGTTTCTCTTATGTTTTGTGCAACTATTGGATCAACATCTGCAGGTATTTTCATTTCTGTATCGGAAGTGTTCAGGTACTTAGATTCATAGGAGTAAAAATCAGACTTAGGCACAATTTCTCCCAGGACTGAAGCCTTCGGGTCTTCATTCCCTAATATTGCGCACTCGACTTCTTTTCCAATGACCGCTTCTTCTATCAGGATTTTGTTATCATATAGAAATGCATCTAGTAAAGAGGATTCTAATTCTGATTCTTCGGAAACTTTATGAACACCAACGGAAGATCCAGCATTTGCGGGCTTTATAAAAACGGGATTTCCAAGAATACTGATAATTTTTTCGAAGCTATATTGTTTGAAATTATTTTTATTTACGCACAAATATTTTGCAATAGGAATTCCGGCATCACGCAACAATCGTTTGGTAAAATCTTTATCCATTCCGACAGCAGAGGCTAAAATATCAACACCTACAAAGGGAAGATCAAGAGCTTTTAAAACCCCTTGAATAGTACCATCTTCGCCAAAAGAACCATGTAAAATCGGAAATACGACATCTAATGATTGGATGGATTGATTATTGGATATGTTAACTACACCGGTGAAATTATCCTTTTTTGCAATACTAATTTCATTTTCAACTGCTTCATCAGGAGTAGCTTGTAAAAGATTTTTTGCTTGTAAAAATCCCTGAATGTTATTTATATACCATTTACCGGTTTTATCAATACCAATTAAGGTTATATGGTATTTGTCAGGATCAATAGCGTTAATTATGCTTCGGGCTGATCGAACAGATATTTCATGTTCAGTAGACCTTCCTCCAAAGATGATTCCAAGATTAATTTTTTTGTTCATATAGATTAATAGTCGGCTAACAAATAAATTGTAAAGATTGCTTTAGTACTTTCAATTCTACTTCTCTGACAAGCCCTTTATATTCTCCATCAATATGCAGATGATTTTCTTTTTCTAAATAAATCTTGGAGGAATGCTTCTTATCATGATAAGCTAATTTATTTCTTTTAAATGAGCCACTGAAGACATCATAAATTAGTGAAGGAACTTCAAATACAGAAGGTTTTTTTAAAAAGACTAATTCTGCGTTACCATCCTGAACGGAAGCATCCGGCGAAACAAAAGCTTTATTTCCTAATTGGGAAGAATTAGTAATTTCAAGAAGCAATTTATCTTTATAATCTATGTCATCAACTGTAAGATTAAAGGTTGGAAATTGATAAAACGTGCTAAGTCCCAATTTTACATATGAAAGAAGACCTCTTTTACCAATAGTATCAAACTTATAAGCCACAAATGCGCTTAGACCAATACCTGAGGTATTGCAACATAGATTATTATTTATTAACAAGGTATCACAAAGTGCGTAACGGTTATTTTTTAATATTTGAATTGCTTCGTTTCGGGTCGAGTTCTTTAAAAGATGACCGGCAAAACCATTTCCTGATCCGTTAGGAATAATGCCCATTCTGGTATTCGTGTTTACAAGTGCTTGTGCGATTTCATTAATAGTACCATCTCCGCCTACGCCAATCACATTAATATCTTCTTGATTCGCATATCGCGAAGCAATTTCGGAAGCATGTTGAGGTCTCTCAGTAATATGAATCTCAAAAGAATACTCTTTGAATTCTTTTTGAATTAATTCTTTGAAAGATATACGCCTGTTCGTTCCGGATATAGGATTGATAATAAAAACAAAATGTTTTTTATTATTATAGTGAAGATAATTTAAATCTAGCATAAGAAGATTCAATCTTACAGAATTATAATAAATCCGGAATTCTAAAATTAAAGCAAATTTAAGCGGTTATAACAAACCAAATCAATTTAAATGAAATTTATAAAAATAATCGTTACACGAATTACGTGAAAAAGACTCCCCAAAACACACTTTCTCAATAAAAAGAAGAATGGCTTCAGAAAATAGTAATTATAACTTTTGTTTTATTCCTTACATCTTATTGTTAGTGAATGGTTGAGAAGGATATCTGAATTTAGTATCACGGGATTATTTACATTAGAAGCAAGTGATACCTAAGATATTATATTCGAAACGTATCATTTCAGTAAACAAGAAGAAGGACAAATAGCAAAACCTGACAATTCACCCAAACGCATTTTATTACATTGGTAAAGACTAGCAAAAAAGAATAAATAAAATCTTTGTATATAATTTATATTAATATTTGAATGTAATAGGGAGTGGAAATTAATCTAAGCTTGGAAAACTATATCTTTGCACACTTTTATTGAAGAGAATAATGAGATATAAAGAAATAAAGAGCTTGCATCTTCCCGATATAGATAAGGAAATCTTGCAATTTTGGAAAGACAATAATATATTTGAAAAAAGTATTACCAGCCGCAAAGGCAAGGAGAGTTTTGTCTTTTATGAGGGACCGCCCTCAGCGAATGGTAAACCGGGAATTCATCATGTAATGAGCAGAACAGTGAAGGATATTTTTTGCAGATATCAGACACTGAAAGGAAAAAAAGTTACGCGTAAAGGGGGATGGGATACGCATGGCCTGCCAATTGAATTAAGTGTTGAAAAAGAATTAGGGATTAACAAAGAAGATATTGGGGTAAAGATTTCAATAGAAGAATACAACCAAAAATGTAAAGAGACAGTCATGCGTTTCAAAAACGAATGGGATGACATGACAGTTAGAATGGGATATTGGGTTGACTTAAATGATCCCTATATCACATTTGAAAACAACTATATCGAGTCTGTATGGAACTTATTGAAAAGAATATATGACAAAGGACTATTGTATAAAGGATTTACGATACAACCATTCTCACCTGCGGCAGGAACTGGATTAAGTTCACATGAATTAAATATGCCAGGTGCTTATCGAGAAGTAAAAGATGTATCTGCTGTAGTTTTATTCGAAATTGATAAAAAAAGCATTTCTGAAAAGAATCAGGCTCTTAGTCAATTTAGCAATATCAGAATATCCGCATGGACAACAACACCATGGACTTTACCAAGCAACACAGCATTAACTGTTGGTGAAAAAATCGAGTATTCTGTAATTGATACATTTAATCCCTATACAAAAGAAAGAGTTAAAATTATCATGGCCAAAGAATTGATTTCAAAATGGTTTAAACCTGAAAATGAAATCAAGGAAGGAGAAATAGTAATTGAAGATGAAAAAAAGATTCCATATAAAGTTCTTGATCTGACAATTCTAGGAAAGAAACTTGAAGGCCTAACGTATCATCCACTTTTCAATTACGATAGACCAATAGATGGTGATGCTTTTAGAGTTTTAGTAGGGGATTTTGTATCAACAGAAGATGGTACGGGTGTGGTTCATACTGCTCCATCTTTTGGATCTGATGACATGAGGGTTGCTAAAAAGAACGGAATAGGATCGTTGACTCTGGTAGATGCAACTGGAAGATTCACAGAAAAAGTAAAGGACTTTGCACATGAATTTGTAAAGGAAGCTTATCTTTCAGAAGAAGAAAAAGCAGCAGAGACAAAAAGATTAGGACTTCCTAAATATTTGTCTGTTGATGAAAGAATTGTTATCAAACTAAAAAGTGAAGGCAAGCTTTTTAATTCTCAAAAGTATTCACATAACTATCCTCATTGTTGGAGAACTGATAAGCCGATACTGTATTATCCGATGGACAGCTGGTTTATCAAAGTAACAGCGGTAAAAGACAGATTGGTTGAATTAAATAAGACAATTAATTGGAAACCAGAATCAACAGGAACAGGTAGATTCGGTCACTGGTTAGAAAACGTACAGGATTGGAATTTGTCAAGATCCAGATTTTGGGGAACTCCATTACCAATTTGGAGAAGTGAGAATGGAGAAACAAATATTTGCATAGGATCCATTGAAGAGTTAAAAAGAGAAATTGATAAAGCGAATGAAGTTTTAAAATTAAATCAAACAGTTCCACCGGATCTTCATAGACCTTTTATTGATTCAATTATCTTAGTAAGCGACAATGGAGAAAAACTTTTCAAAGAGACGGACTTAATTGACGTTTGGTTTGATAGCGGGGCAATGCCTTATGCACAATGGCATTACCCATTTGGCACAAAGGAATTGGGGGCAGATCAATTTCCTGCGGATTTCATTGCAGAAGGAGTTGATCAAACCCGAGGATGGTTTTATACGCTTCATGCGATATCAACACTTGTTTCAGATACAATATCCTATAAGAATGTAATTTCAAATGGTCTTGTCTTAGATAAAAATGGAGAAAAAATGTCCAAGAGAAAAGGGAACGTTGTTGATCCTTTTTCTACTATAGAAAAATATGGTGCAGATGCTCCGCGATGGTACATGATAAATAATGCGGACCCGTGGGATAATCTAAAATTTGATATAGAAGGAATAACAGAAGTAAGAAATAAATTTTTCGGCACCTTATTTAACACGTACAATTTTTTTGCAATTTATGCGAATGTTGATAATTTTGTTTATAACGAAAATAATCTAGTAGATATAAATAAAAGACCTGAGCTTGATCGTTGGATCATATCTAAGCTTAATTCTGTTATTGGTGAATATAAAGAGTTCATGGACAACTATGAACCAACATCTGCTACAAGGATAATTGAAAAATTTGTAACAGATGATTTATCCAATTGGCATGTACGTTTATCACGAAGACGATTTTGGAAGAGTGAAGAGTCTCAGGATAAAATCTCAGCATTTCAGACATTGTATCATTGCTTATTTAATATATCAAAATTAATTGCTCCATTCTCGCCATTTTTTGCAGAGTGGTTGTATAGAAACTTAACGGAACACAAAGAGTCTGATTCTGTTCATATACAATACTTGCCTCAACCAGACTCAAGCTTAATTGATAAAAATCTGGAAAGAAGAATGAATTATGCACAACGAATTTCTTCATTAATATTGTCATTGCGTAAATCTCAAAAGATTCGTGTAAGACAACCATTGGAAAAAATCTTAATCACAGTTTTAGATAAAGGATTTAGAGAGGATGTTGAAAAAGTTTCCGAACTTATAAAGACAGAAGTAAATATTAAGCGTGTAGAATACGTAGATGGTGAGAATAGTCTAATAAAGAAAAAAGCAAAACCGAACTTCAGAACTTTAGGCAAGAATCTTGGAAAAGATATGCAGCAAGCTGCAGAGATTATAATAGGATTTGATCAGGAACAAATTAGACAGATAGAAAAAGGCGAAGGAGTAAATATTCACATTCAGGATAAAACTTATTCTATCAAGCTGGAAGACATAGAGATAATGTCAGAAGATATTCCCGGTTGGTTAGCTGCAACGGACAACGAAGTATCAGTTGCACTAGACATAACAATTTCAGAAGAATTATATAAGGAAGGCCTTGCCAGAGAATTAATAAATAGAATTCAAAATTTAAGGAAGACAAGAGATTTTAAAGTTACAGATAGGATTATTGTAAAAATTCAATCTGATTACCGCTTACAAGCTACATTGGATGTTTTCGAATCTGTAATTTCAACTGAGGTTTTAGCGGATAAAATTATATTGACCCAAACCCCTCAAGCCGAAATGCTGGAAATATTTGATGAAAATGATTTAAGTTTTACGATAGAGTTAAGCTAAATTAATCCGGCTCAAATCCGAGTATAAGACTAAATCTACCATACGATTTAAGTGGTGCATCATCTTGAACTAACCATGGTTTATCAATACCAAAGCCATAGTCAAAACCTAACAATCCGAACATTGGTAGAAAAACACGCAGACCTACACCTGCAGATCTTTTGAGTAAAAATGGATTATATTCTTTAAAACTAGTCCATTGATTTCCAGCCTGAAAGAAAGTCGTTGCGTAGATAGTTGCACTAGGATTTAACGATAAGGGGTATCGAAGTTCAATTGTAAATTTATTGAATATAGTTCCATCCTGAACGGGTCCGGGAAAAGGATCAATAGTTTTTCTTTGAACATCTACATCTTCATATCCACGCAATGCAAGAATATCCCTTCCAGCTAAACCAATATTCTGATTACTTAGTCCATCTCCACCTATTCTAAATCTTTCAAATGGTGAAGCGCCTAATTTCTTATTGTAATATCCAACAAATCCCATTTTGGAATTAAATGACAAAACCAATTTATTTACAAGATTGAAATAAAATTCACCGTCAAATCTCCACTTATGATATTCAACTAATTTATATCGTTCTTCGACGCTTACAGAATCAGGATTATAATTTTTTCTGAATATTGAATAAGGAGGAGTAAGCTGACAAGAGAGACTAATTCGCGATCCTGATCTTGGAAAAAGTGGATCATTGATTGTTGAACGTGCAATTGTATGTCTTAATGAGATATTATAATATTCACCATTGTTTACATTTTGATTGTTAGCATTGAATCCGGGATAATTTTTTAATCTGATTCTTTCTAAATTTAAAGCAGTTACTCTTGAAAAATTATCATCTGGCCATTGCAATTGCGATCCTAAAGCCGAACTAATTCTAAAGGTGCTAAATTTACTTTCCAGTGTAGGGTCTGTTGAATTTGGATTATTAAATAAACTATAAACGGCACCAAGTGTAAAGGAATTAGGCTTTTTATTTCCTAACCAAGGCTCTGTGAATGAAAAGTTATAAGATTGAAAGAACTTACCATTTGTCTGAGCCCTCAATGAAAGCTTTTGACCATCACCCTGTGGAAGTGGACTCCAGGATTCTTTCTTAAAAATATTCTTAGTTGAAAAATTATTAAACACAACACCCAAAGTTCCTACAAGACCAATAGCACTATAACCTGCCGAAAGTTCTAATTGGTCTGAAGGTCGTTCTTCTACTTTATATTCTATGTCTACGGTTCCTCTTTTAGGATTAACGGGTGTATTAATCCCCATTGTTTCAGGGTTAAAGAATCCAAGCGCCATGATAGCTCTTTGGGATCTGATAATATCTGAGCGACTAAATTTTTGTCCAGGTCTGGTTCTTAATTCCCGACGTATTACATTCTCATGAGTTCTATCATTTCCAGCAACTATTACTTTATCTATAGTTGCCTGAGGACCTTCAAAAATTCTGACTTCAACATCAACAGAATCTTTTTCTATTCCTGTTTCTACAGGCTCGGCTCTAAAAAATAAATAACCATCATCCATGTAAAGAGAGCTAACATCTCTACCATCTTGACTAAAGCTCAATCTCTTTTGCAACAGCTCCTGATTGTAAACATCGCCGCGATTAATATTGATAACCTTTTTAATCTGATCTTCAGAAAACAATGAATTTCCTTTAATTTTTACAATCCTGTAGTAATATTTATTACCTTCAGATATATTGACAATAATTCCGAGTTTTCCATTTTTTTTCCGAAACACAGAGTCAGATATTATATTAACATCTCTGTATCCTTTAGAATAATAATAATCCAGAACTTTTTGTTTGTCTTCTTCATATAGGGATTCAACATACTTTGATTTAGAAAAAATTCGAGTCCAAAGCTTGGTTTCCTTCATTTTCTTTCTAAGCTTTCTATCAGAAATATTTTTATTTCCTTCAAATTTAAGAGTTCCAATTTTTACTCTTTTGGAACGATTGATATCAACGACAAGTCTAACCTTATTTTGTTTGTCATCTGCAACTTCATGAATTTTCACTTTAGCATCCAGGTAACCTTTTTTCACAAAGTGCTCCGTGATTTTGTAAATAATATTTTCTTTTACATCATCAGTGACAATAGTATTCTTATTTATTTGGCTATTGAACAATTCATTAAGTTCGTCATGAGCCGATTTTTTTACACCTTTGAATGAATGTGTACTATATCTGGGTTTTTCAGTGAGTTTTATATTAATTTTAATAAGCTGAGCTCTGATTTCATCAAATTCAATTTCAACTTGAGAAAAAAGTTTTTGTCGGTAAAGTGCTTTAATGGCTTGAGGAATCTCAGTACCTGGAACGGATACTTTTTGACCAATTTTAAGACCGGAGATTGCAATAATTGCATTGGCATCAGAAAATTGATTACCCGAAACAGTTATTGATTGAACCTCGTATGTTTTTTTGTCATAACTAATGAAATCCGAAACCTGTGCAGAAATATTATAAAATAGAGAAAGGCTTAATACAAAAAAGTAACTTTTCATAGGCAGTGTCTGCATGTAAAATATTGTCCTAAATAAACTCATTGGGCTGCGAAGGTATTAAGAAAGAGCCTATTTATGAGCAAAAGTTGCAGTAGGATTTAAGGGCACCAGTCGCAATTCATAAATAAGGCATAAAACAACCCGTTAAATGGCTTACTTTTACGCTCTCTATTTTAAAAGGAATATGAAATTACGAATCGTTTTTTTGATAGTAGTGCTTTTTAGTTTCTCCTGTTCTTGGTTAAAGAAATCATGGAGTAATTTGAATCTTTTTCCTGTGGCTCAGGACATTGAATTAGGAAAACAAGTTGCTGCTGAAATTGAAGCTAATCCAGCAGATTTTCCAATTCTACCGCAAAGAGGAAATGAAGCTCTTTATAATTATGTCAATGGAGTTGCAAAGAAAATTCTAGCTACGAATATTGTTGATTATACCAAAGATTTCGCATGGAAAGTCAGCATAATTAATGACCCAAAAACGCTTAATGCTTTTTGTACTCCAGGAGGGTACATCTATGTTTATACCGGGCTTTTGAGTTATCTTGATTCAGAAGATGAATTTGCCGGTGTAATGGGCCATGAAATGGCACATGCTGCAAGGAGGCACTCAACGAAGCAGCTGACTAAAGCATTAGGAGTTCAGGTTCTTCTTGATGCTGCACTTGGTAATAAAGAAATACTTAAGCAAGTAACAGGAGCGTTGGTAGTTATGAGCTTTAGCCGGGCTCATGAAGCCGAAGCGGACTCCTTTTCAGTAAAATACCTCTGCCCAACTACATGGAAATCAAATGGAGCTGCCGGGTTCTTTAGAAAAATTGAAAATCAGCCAACTCCACCTCAATGGTTAAGTACGCATCCGAGTCCAACGAATAGGGTTAAGTCAATAGATTCTAAATCAATTGAACTGGGCTGTAAGGGAAATGAAACGAACGCAACTTCATATAACCAGATCAAAGCACTTATCAAAAACATCACACCACCACCACCCAAACCTTCAAAAAGCGGTACGGGAAACCAAGCGCCTAGTATTCCTTCATCAACAAAAACATCCGATCCTAATAAAGACAAGGCACCACCAAGCAATTCAACAACCAAACCTCAAAACAAAGTTTTGAAAAAAGGTTGATTCCTAGCTTCTTTAAATTATAAATAATGAAGCTGTTACAGACCGGAGCAAGAATAAGTTCGATATTATTTCATCCAATATTTTATCTGGTTGTTAACTTATATTTATTAATTGCGTTGAAGCCTCATTGGTTTGGTGTAAATCATTGGTCAGAAAAAACTTTCTTAATAATACTTGTATTTATTTATTCCATTTTAATTCCGGGAATTGCAATACTTATGCTTAAAGTTTTAGGAGTAATAAAGACTTTAGAGATGAAGGATAAGTATGAAAGGATTTTTCCATTAATAATTTGTATGATTTTTTATTTATGGTTATGGATAAATTTAAAACAAGATCAAAAACTTCCGCAATATTGGATCGTTTTTATACTTTGTTCTGTAATAACAACGGGATTAGGATTAATTGTAAACAACTGGATTAAAATGAGCATACATACTGCAGGAATTACTGCAACCTTGTTGTTTTGGATAATTTTTATTTTTCAGTTTTGTGATGACAGAAATTGTTTTTTTACTTTAGGTAAGAGCACGAACATGAATTTGTCAAGCGTGTATTTTTTAATGATTCTCACGATAATTAGCGGATGGGTTATAACTTCACGATTATTGTTATCCCAACATAATATAAAGGAAGTAAGTATGGGAATTGTGATTGGAGTTGCAGGAGTTTTAGCAGCAATTAAAATTGTAATATAAATTCAAAATGAATATAGAAATAGAAAAGAAGACAATTGAGGAAATCTGGGAAAACAGATCCTTATTGGAGGACCAAAAATCAATTGATTTAATTTATAAGGTTATTCAATTATTGGATGAGGGAAAAATTCGGGTTGCAGAAAAAATTGAACAGGGAAATTGGAAGGTAAATGAATGGATAAAAAAAGCCATACTATTATATTTTCCGATTGCCAAGAATAAAAATATTCAAGCCGGCGATTTAATGTTTTATGATAAAATTCCTACAAAGCAGAATTTTGAAGAAATGGGTGTAAGAGCTGTACCTACTGCAATTGCAAGGTATGGAAGCTTTGTTGAAAAAGGTGTTATTTTAATGCCTTCCTATGTAAATATTGGCGCCTACGTTGGAACAGGAACTATGGTTGATACATGGGCAACAGTTGGATCTTGTGCACAGATTGGAAATCATGTTCATCTGTCCGGTGGCGTAGGAATTGGAGGAGTGCTGGAACCACCACAGGCAAGTCCCAATATTATTGAAGACAATTGCTTTATTGGATCAAGGTGTATAATTGTTGAAGGAACAATTATAGAAGAAGAAGCAGTATTGGGTGCTAATGTAGTAATTACTGCGTCGACTCATATAATAGATGTTAGTGGAAGTCAGACAGTTCACTATCAAGGAAGAGTACCGGCAAGATCGGTGGTAATTCCTGGGTCGTATACGAAAAAATATCCGGCAGGTGAATTTCAAGTTCCTTGTGCTTTAATTATTGGAAAAAGAAAAGAGTCAACCGATAAAAAAGTATCATTGAATTTTGCATTAAGGGAGTACGAGATTGGACAGTAATTAAACGGTTACGATCCAATATTTTTAATATTTAAATTTTAATAGTAAAATTATGTCACTGGTAAATGAGTTCAACGAGTATAGACAGAAAATGAATGATGTTATTTTGTCAAAAGACAATTTACCATTAAAAAGATTTTTTTCATTGGATAATCAGATGTATCAGTCCGGAGCATTGGATGTCAAAACAAAAGAACTATTAGGACTGGTTTCTTCTATGGTTTTGCGTTGTGATGATTGTATCAAGTATCATCTTGGAAAAGCATTTGAATGTAAGGTTAGTACAGAAGAATTGTACGAAGTATTTGCAATAGCAAATATGGTAGGCGGTTCTATTTGTATTCCTCACACCAGGCGTGCAGCAGAATATTGGGAAGAGCTTAAGGCAGATTCTTTAAAATAAAAAAGCCCAAATTTGCACTTTGCAAATTCAGGCTCTTTCGACTAAGGTCTCAAAATAAGAAAACTACGAGTTTATCCAGCCACTAGGACTGAGTTATATTTTTACGAAAAATCGATAATAAATTTTATTAATTCGGGGAGCGCCGGCTACATTTAGAGACACTGTCTATGGGACTTGGGCGTAAAAGTATTACACATATATAAAAAATCCAAATATTTAATTAAAAAATATTAAAATTATTTTTATATGTAACTAGCAATAAATGAGGAAAGGGCCTTATAATGTATTAATTAATATTTATATATTATTGACTCACAACCTATAACAAATTATATATTTATCTTATATAAAAACCCTTGTGATAGAAAAAAATAC
>JABFRV010000029.1 GCA_013140975.1 Saprospiraceae bacterium | reverse complement strand
CCTTATAAGGGAGACGGAGGTGCATATATTATTTCAGCTTACAAGTAAGACAGATCCTGGAGTTGCTGCTAATCTTGAAACTTTTAAAAGATTCTATAAGCATCCTGCAATCAATACAATATCGACACATCTTATGGCATCACTCAAAAAGAGTTATAAGTTGAAAGATAATCGTGCTACTTTCTATTAAAATTATATTGCATATATAAATTATTCAAAAGCCTCTGATCTAAATCAGGGGCTTTATTTTTTTAAATGATCTAATGATAAGAAATCCATAAAAATAAAGGTAGGAGTTTCTATGATCAGAATATTATTGTATGTTTACCGAATCAAACAAAATCAAAAATGAGTACTGCGCTTTATTTATTAATCTTTGGATGGCTATTTGTCATAGTATGGGTTCCTGTTGTAATTCTTTCTCAAAAGAAGACTCATCCCGGAGCACTTTTCACTTTATTCTTTACAGAATTATGGGAACGATTTTCTTTCTATGGAATGAGAGCTTTTCTCATATTCTATATGACTAAACAATTATTTGATCAGATACAAGATGGTACAGCTGATGCGAAAGCGTATGGGATATATGGTGCATTTAATGCCTTATTATATGCTGCTCCGATAGTCGGTGGAATGATAGCTGATAAAATACTTGGATTTAGAAAAACAATTATCTATGGTGGATTGATGATGGCCTCAGCACAATTTGTTCTTGCATACAATTCTTATTTTGGTAATGATAATGAGACATTATTTTTCCTTGGATTAGCTCTGTTAGCAATTGGTAATGGTTTCTTTAAGCCGAATATTTCCAGTTTCTTGGGTACGTTTTATGATAGAAATGATAAAAGAAAAGATTCTGCTTTTACGATCTTTTACATGGGTATAAATATCGGTGCATTTCTTGCTCCTATTACCTGTGGTTATCTTGCTCAGGAGGTTCATTGGTCATTAGGATTCTTAGCGGCCGGACTTGGTATGTTATTAGGACTTGTAGTATTCTATAATAATATGAGTAAGTATGAGGACAAAGGCAATCCACCTAATCCTGAAGGATTAAAGACACAAAAGTTTTTAGGGCTTCCTGTAGAGGTAGCAATTATTTTAGTTACAATTCTTTGTATTCCTATATTTAGTTTTCTGATCAATGCAGAGGGGATAACCAGTTATCTACTTATCATTGTAGGGCTTGGAGTAATCGGGTATATTTTCTTTACATCTTTTACTTCCGAGGATAGAGAAGAAGGACAAAGATTATTGGTGTTTATTGCTTTATTTATTTTTCATATGTTGTTCTGGGTATTATTTGAACAAGCAGGTGGATCTTTAAATGTTCTTACAGAAAGATATGTCAATAAACATGGAATAGCAGCTTCTCAGTTTCAATCTGTGAATGCATTACTAATAATATTATTGGCGCCTGTCTTTACATGGATCTGGCTTCAATTAGGAAAAAGAAATTTGGAACCAAGATCCCCAATTAAATTTTTCCTTGCTTTATTACAAATGGCATTAGGTTATTGGATAATCGTCTTAGGTGTAAAATCAGGATTAGCAACAGGTGCAGAAATTCCTGTTCTATTTCTAATTCTAATGTATTTTTTCCACACTACTGGTGAGTTGAGTTTATCTCCGGTTGGACTTTCTTTAGTAACAAAATTGTCCCCGGCTAAAACCGTTGGATTTATTATGGGTGCTTGGTTTTTATCAATAGCATTTGCACATAAGATTGGAGGATATTTAGGTCAATTAATTGCTTCTCCTGCAGCCGGAACTGATCGCGTGAGTGAATTGAATGGTTTTGTAGACGTATATATGCAATGGGGTGTCTATATTGTATTAGGCGCTAGTGCAGTATTGTTAGCTATATCACCATGGTTAAAAAAATGGAGCCACGGTGTTAACTAAGTAAATATTTTTTAACATTTGTTTAATCTAAGTTAGGACTTTTGGACTTTAATTTTGCGTTTGTTTGACTGGAAATATTATTTCCTTAAAACCTGTTTTATGAAAGTTATTAGATTTACATCATTCACCTTTGTATTCATTTTTTTAGTAAGCGGAGTATTTGCCCAGGTAGACAGCTGTCATATTCGTTTTTATATTGAAGGAATTAACGCGGGTAAAGTAAAATTAATCGGCTCTTTTGCAGACCAAAATTACCTTGCCGACTCAACCGTGGCTGACAAATCAGGGTATTTCGAATTCAAAAGAAAATCTCCTCTTAAGCCGGGTTATTTTTTTGTTATCCTTCCTGATTACAGCAACATACATTTTATGATTGATCATAACGATCAATTTATGACTGTTCGCACTAAAAAATCGGACCTCTATAATTCAGCAAAAGTAGAAGGAAGCATTAATACAGAATTATTGTATCAATCCATAAGGATGCAGGTAAAACAAGAGTCGTTATTAGATTCTTTGAATAAAACACTTTCAGGAAGGCTTCCTAACGATCCAATTTATATTTCATCAAAAGCTGAAATACAAAAATTGGCAGATGAAAGAAATGAGCATATTAATTTCATTAAAAGGAACCATCCAAAAGAATTCTATACAAAATTTAAACTCGCCGGTCAAAATCCTGAAATAGTTGATGTAAGAAAACTCAATGGCGATCTTGATACTTTAGGTCAGATGAATTTATTTAGAGAGCAATTCTGGGATAATTTTGACTTCAAAGATGAAAGATTATTATACACTCCAGTCATTGTGAATAAACTAAAAATGCACATTGTTGATCTCACGGTACAACATCCTGACTCAATCATTCGACAAGCTGATATTATTGTAAAGAAATCTCTGGTGAATTATGAGATGTTTAAATTTGTGAGCAACTGGTTAGTTATAAAATATCAACCAACAAAGACTAAAGTTATGGATGGTGAAGCAGTCTTTGTTCATGTAATTGATAAGTATTTTACTAAAGAATATGCCACTTGGTACAATGATAAAGAATTGGCTGACGTGAGAAAAAAGGCGGATGAAATGAAAGCCAGCTTGTTGAATCGCATAGGTCCTGATGTTATTTCCATTGGTCCCAATGGTGAAACAAGATCTATTTATGAAATTAAATCGCCGTACATCATTGTTTATATGTACGATACCAAGTGCGAACATTGCCAAGCAGAAACACCCTTGTTGAGAAAATGGCATGATGAATGGAAGTCAAAAGGCGTAGAAGTATTTGCCATATTATTAAATTCTTCAGAGCAGGAATGGAAAGATTTTATGGTCCAAAATAGAATGGAAGTTTTTAGCAATGTGCGAGACCCAAGTAATAGATCTATCTATGGTAAGTACTACGTTGATATTACCCCGGAATTATATGTACTGAATCCTGAAAGAAAAATAATTGGCAAGAATCTCAAAGTTGAGCAAATCACAACAGTTATTGAGAGAGATATGAAAATCAATCGTAAATAATTATTTTATTACAGAAAAAACAATTTACACAAGAGCTTGATGGAGGTTGAATTTCCTGAAGAATTGAAAATATAAATTGCAAATATCAAAACTTTGATTATTTTTACTTACAAGACTAAAAAGCTGTTATTCCAGTACGTGGAAATGATCTATTAACAATAAGTGACTTTCAAATTATTTAGAATGAGCGGTTGGTTAACTTCAAAAAAATCGTTAAAAATCTTCACAAGTATTTTATTACAATTGGAACAAGAGGAATCTAGAAATAATTAAATGCATTTATTGAACTAATTTCAATAAAATTGATTTATACTTACTTATTAAAACAAATATAAAAAATGGATTTATTTAAAATGTTACAAGAACAAATGTCTGGCGATTTAATTCAAAATTTAAGTCAGCAGGTAGGAGCAAATGAACAGCAGACTGCTCAAGCGGCGCAAGGAATTTTTGGAGCATTAATTGGAGGATTGGCCAATAATGCATCAACACCGGCAGGTTTAGGGGCGTTAAGTTCTGCATTGGACAAGGATCATGATGGTAGCATTATGGATGACCTTCTTGGTTTGATTAATGGAACTGCTCCAGTTAATCCAAGAGCTGCTAATGGAAATGGAATTATAAAGCATGTACTTGGTGGAAATCAAGATCAGGTAGCACAGCAAATTAGCCAGTCTTCCGGCTTAAATATGAATCAAATAATGAAATTAATGCCAATTATTGCGCCAATAGTATTAGGCTTACTAGGTAAGTTGCGCTCTAACAATCAACAGAACTCCGGCGGAGGAATGATGGATATTGCCCAAATACTTATGGGGTCTGCTCAGTCTGCACAAAGTGGAGGACTTGGTAACATATTGGGAACTGTATTAGGAGGTGTATTAAATAATCAACAAGCTCAGCAACAGCAACAGCAACAGCAACAAGGATCTGGTGGATTATTAGGAGACCTTTTTGGTAAGATTTTTGGAAGATAGCTAAGTTTCTACCGTGAAGGTAGTCGTATTTATTTTGCAGATCTTTTAATTACTAAGTTACACACTTTTTTTAAAATAAATTAAAAGATAATTATTATTATAGCTGGTTAAGTAATTTTAGCCAGCTTTTTTTCTATTCAAAAATAATAAAGCATTGTTCAATCTGTAATTATTTTATTAAATATACAAATGCTTGACGATGTTACAAGAAGTTTAAATAAAAAAGAATGGCGCATGTAATGAAACTACAATAGACACTATAAGAAAATCATGTAATAGCCGCAAAGATATTCATGTAAAGAAGAAAAGCCAGTAGAACTCTACCGGCTTTTCTTAATGTCAGCTTATATAGCTATCGTTAATGAATTACATTCAACTTTTTAAGTATTTTTTTGCCTGATCTTGATTCAAGGACTATAAGATAAATGCCATCATTCCAGTTCGAAACGTCTAATCGATAATTAATTTCTTGTAATGAATTAAAATAAATCTGTCGACCTTTAGCATCGTACACTCTTAATTTACTTGCTTCGTTACTCGTTGTAAGCAGGGTTATAATAGATTGTGCAGGATTAGGAACCAATTGAAGATCTTCTTCTACAATTGTACCTGTAGTTCTAACTTCTATTAAAGGTTTAGTATTCTCTTTTGTGAATATTTCTACCGGATCAATTTGTTGCGTAAGTTCATTTTGATTATTAGGTCCAAAGTTACCATGACTAATATTAATACAATAATCTTCAACTTCACCATACGCAAAAATACAACAACTATTTCCTGGATATGATCCATAGGACATACTTACACGCATTCTTGTATTAACAACCGGGCACATGCAATTCCAAGGAAGAGTTATCTTCCCGCATATAGTTGTATTACTTACACCATAAGCAACGAATTCGTCCTGATCCATAAAATCACCATCTCCGTTGTAATCGATCCATACTTTCCAATACACATTATAAATCTGATTTGCAAATCCCGGAGTAAGGCATAGATCATATTGCTTACCCCATTTCAATTCTGCACAAGGATATGGATAGTATGAATATCCGTTCTGGCTTGGACCGGATGTATTGTTAAGATTTGAAAGACTAATATTTTTAATCCACAATAGACCACAACTCTGTGCTCTTGATTCACAGTAATTCGAACCATTACATTTAACTGTAACCGTAAAGCTACATGTGTCTTTTGCATTACCTTGTTGTGCAACATATGTAACTCTTGTTGTTCCACATTTAAATACTGATCCTGATGGAAGTCCTTCTATTTGTTTAATTGTGTAACAAGGGATTTCGCAAATAAATTCACGATAGCAATTCTTTCCATATTGATCATTCCAAGTTCCATCCGGTAAGATTTCACAGTAATCCTGATCTCCATTTGCATTGTTCGGTTGTCCCGGATACCAATTGGTAAAAGTAAGAGGTGAATTATCTATCCATTCAAAATTACCTTCAGTATTGGAATCATGAAGTCCGATAAATGCAGTTGTACCCATTAATTTGGAAGTCAAGTAATCGTTTTCATCTTTAGAATTAATCACAACCAATTTACCACCAAGACTTTCGCAAATCGCTTTGGCTTCTATCCAGGTTGCAGTTGTAAGCGAACAAAAATATTTTGACCCATTATAAGATCCCATATTTACAAAACCTTTAATGGTGTCTTTGCAATTGCCACAGGTTTTTACTTTAGGTGCTTGCCATGTAACAATCGTTCCATAATGATCTTTCTTTTCAACAACTATATCATTCGGACATTCTATACTCAAGCCAGAGCCAATGACTGTGATATTAAATTGATGTGAAGTAACATTTCCACATGCATCTTTAGCAGTATAAATTACAGTAGTCGTTCCATTTGGAAAAATATTGCCAGGAGAATAATTGCTACTAATTGTTACTCCTGAACAATTATCAGTTGCAACCGGAGGAGTCCAATATACAGATTTTTCACAAGCACCATGTGCATCAACTGTAATATTAGGAGGACAAGAATTCCAGGTTGGAGGCATGCGATCTAGTAAATCTATAATCTGCCTGCATGTAGAATAATTGTTGGGATCATTTGGATCTGTTGCTTTCCAGATTCTAACGAACTTTTTTGCATGAAGACAATACGAATAAATATGAATCAATGAATCTTTAAAACTAAGAATAGGCTGAGGACAACCTTGGTTTCCCGGACTAGCGTTTGCTGTTCCGGAAATGTTTGTTCCACAATGTTCAGTAGGACAACCGTTGAAATCAGCAGGACAAGTAATCTTTGGTCTGTCTTTACAACAAGTATTAATAACAGTAATGGTAAATATGTGTTGCGCAATATTTCCGCATTCGTCTGTTCCGATTATAATAACAGTCGTAACTCCTTCAGAAAAACTGGATCCTGATGTATAATTAGAGCTAATAATTACATTCCCGTTACAATTATCTGAAGCTGTTGGTTGAACCCAGTGAACTGTCGCTTTGCAATCTGGAGTATTCGTATTTACTGTAACATTTGCCGGACAGGAATTAAAAGTTGGAGGAGTTAAATCCTTTAATTCTATAAGTTGTGTGCAAGTCGAATACAATTGTGGATTATTAGAATCAGTAGCTTTCCACTTTCTATAAATCAACTTGGCACCAGGACAATTGAAACTAATTACACTATCAGAAAAAGTTAAAATTGGATCACCGCAACCTATTGAAGATTTTGTTGCTGTCGCTTGTCCTGTAATTGAAGGATCAATGTTCGTTTTTGGGCAATTGGTATAATTGAGAGGACATTGAATAATCGGTGGTGTTGAGCAGCAAGCAGATACAGTAACAGTAAATGTTTTAGAATTGGTATTACCACATTTGTCTGTTGCAGTGTAAGTAACTATTGTTGTCCCTTCCGAAAATGTGGATCCCGGAGCATGTGTTGCTTTTAATGTTTTTACTCCACAAAAATCAGCAGTCTGAGGCTCTATCCAATGCACCGTTGCTTTACAATCTTTTCCAGGTGCTACAGTAATGTTAGCAGGAAGATTCATAATACTAGGAGCTTCCGAATCTTTTAATTCAATATTTTGAATGCAAGTCGTATATAGAGTTCCATCATAAGGATCAAAAGCTTTCCAGGTTCTTAGAATTTTTATGGAACCATTACAGGGACCGGTACTAAGAACTGAATCTTTATAATTTACACTGGGAGTTGAGCAAGCAGGAGCTCCGGGGGCTATACTTGGTTTTCCTGTATGATGCGGCAGAGTACTATCACTTGGGCATCCAACAAAATCTTTGGGACAGATTAGAATTGGATTGGATTTACAACAGGTTCCTTCAACTGTAATTGTAAAAGAACATTGAGTCATATTGCCACATAAATCTTCTGCAGTATAAACAACGGTCGTTGCTCCAATTGAAAAAGCATCACCACTAATATGTGAAACCGTCAGAAACAGTTTGCCGCAATTGTCAGTTACAGTAGGCGGTGTCCAACTGACATTGGCTTTGCAGTCCTGACCAGCTCTGGCATTAATATTTAAAGGACAATTGGTAATTACAGGAGAACTTTCATCCGATAATTTAATCGTCTGTGTGCATGAAGACTTTAGATTAGAATTCTGTGGATCTGTTGCAATCCATGTTCTCTGTATCTCTGTAGCACCATTACAAGGTCCGGTAGTAATGACCTGATCTTTGTAGGTAATTACCGGAGCAGAACAATTCGGTCCACCTGGAATTGCAGATGCAAAACCAGTATTGAAAGGAAGAGTCGAGGCCTTTGGGCAAGCATAGAAGTTCGGCGGACATGTAATAATTGGATTAGAAACACAGGCCTTAGGAATAGGAAACTTAAGGATTTTCTTAAAAATTGTTTGTGCTTCAACTGAATAGCAGATCAGGACGAAGAGAAAAAGTAAAGCTGTGGTATTTTTGAGGTTTTGGGTAAGCAGTTTTTTCATCACTATTTATTTAAATTATAAATTACGATTGAAAAAACAAATCCCATTTTGGGAACTAACCCAAAATTGTCCTAATTGAAATCGAGTGTAAAGATATTATAGATCCGGAATTTCATAAATTTTTAATGCTATTTTAACTAAAAAACTTACGAAAACCTTCGTAATCCTGAATTGATTGATTATATTTGCAATGTCAATTTTATATAAAATGTCAGAAATACAGATTAAACCTACCATATCTGAAATGGAAATACTCCAGGTCTTATGGAAAACGGGTCCGTCTACTGTTAAGGAGATCAACGCAATATTAAATGAGAAAAAGCTAAGAGGCTATACAACAACCTTGAAAATTATGCAGATCATGGCAGAAAAAGGACTGCTAGAAAGAGAAGCACAGGGAAAAGTTCATATTTATAAATCCGTTTATTCAGAAGACATAATTAAGTCTTCCGTCTTACATACTATGGTTGATAATGTCTTTGAAGGTGCTGCTATGCAACTTGTGATTCAGACATTAGGTAACTATCGTCCAAGTGGAGAAGAAATCAATGAGCTTAAAGCTTTATTGGCTCAATTTGAAGAAAATCAAAAATAGAAAGCAACAATGGATTCAGCTACATACTTATTCTATATAGGCCAAATTCAAGAATATGTAGTTCAGGGAATTTTCTATAGTCTTGCATTAGGTCTGTCTTCCGGGCTAATTTTATTCGTTATCGAAAATTGGGCAAGGCAAATAAGTAAAAGATTACTACATAATATATATAAGATATTTTTGTTCTTATTACTAGCAGGTCCAATTGTAATGATATTCATCGGTGGCCTTTTTCGTTTTAAAGGTAATGAATGGACTCAGTACGTTGCCATAAATGAAAGTTGGAATCAATGGATATTTCTTTTCTGGACAATCGGAGTCAGTATTTATCTTATAATCTTATTCGTCTCGGAAGTTTATTTACAAAAGATCATTCGAAATGCGAATCTTGAGTTTTCCCATGAATGGAAAGAACTTATTGTATCAACACAAAATAAACTTAACTACTTCAAAAAAACCTTGATCGTTCATAGCAATGCTGTTAGCTCTGCATTTGTCAGTGGTATCATCAGACCTGTTCTTGTTATCCCAACAGCATGGATGAATAAAATAAGTATTGAAGATGCAGAATTTATACTCATTCATGAATTATCTCATTTAAAAGTAAAAGACCATTATATCAATATACTATGTACAATAGCTGAAGTAATATACTTCTTTAATCCATGCGTACATTTATTAGTCAGGAGAATTCGATTTCAAAGAGAATTATGTATCGATGAATTAGTTTTACAACAATCCAATCAACCTAAAAAGTATGCTCTGTTTTTGGTTCAAATAGGTGAATGCGAATTATTACAAAGAGCTGTAAGCTTTAGCTCGATAAAGAATCAGTTAAGTCTTCGTGTGAAAAACATTTTGGGTCTTGAATGTAATAATCAAGAAAAAAATAAGAGCATAAAATATAGCGTGCTGATAACATTGGCTTTAACATTAATATTTCAACTAACACATCAGACACAAAGAGAATTGAAAGGAACATTACAGAACTTGAGTGTCAACGAAGATTGCAATATTTCCCCTGCTATTTCTAAAAAGACGAGCATTCAAAAATTTGATCAAAAGGCTATCGTTTTTAAATCGAAAAAGAATTTTATAATAACTCCGGAAAACCCAGAAAAGGTAGTCGGCGCTGAATTAAAGGAGGACGAAGTAATTGTAACATCGATTGAACCTGCATACCCTGAATATGTAGAATTAACAGACTTAGCCGAAAGCAAAATTCAAAATGATGACTCCAGTTCTATCATCATAGTGTTGAATCATAATAAACAATCCTATTACTCCACCGGACAGGGATTATTCATTCCAACTTCACGCTATCTGTTTGAAAAAGATTGGAAATACAAAATTCAGCAAGACAAAAAAATCTATCGATATATAATCCTGAATGAAGGAACCAAAACAATCTTAAGTTACAGTGGGAATACTCAGACATTACAACAAAATTCTTCAATTAACTAACATATAAATTTTTACTTATGAAAAATGTATTTATTATTTTTAGTGTATTCATGAGCGCAACTGTTGCTATGGCTCAATCTGATAATTCCGTTAATGAAGGTACAGAAAAGAGAATTGAAAAAATCGAGAAAAAGCTCAAGGAAATAGAAATAGATATTGAAAAAAGTCTAATCAATGAAGTAGAACCATTGAATTCTCTTGAAGACTTTCCACATTTTTCAAAAGATATAATAAGCGGTAATCCTAATAAAGCGATTCTCGGTGTTCAGATAAGAAATGCAAGTGCCAATAATGGAGCAAACATTACATATATATATAGTGGTAGTGGAGCGGATAAGGCAGGATTAAAAGAAGGTGATTTAATATTAGCCATTAATAACAAAAAAGTAATGGACACAGAGGAGCTCATTAATAGCCTTTCAGATGCTAAAGTTGGAGATAAAATTGAAGTAAGGATTCTTCGCAATGGTGAGGTAATGAATTTTTCGGTTGAAATGGGTAAGCCTATTGAACTGAATACTTCAATGTACATGTTTAAGCAATGTAATCCACTTTCCGAAGAGCAATTTAACAAATTGAATAATTTAAATAAAGATTTAAAGAAGAAATTTAAAAAATCAATTCATAAAAGATCGGATTTGGAAAATGGATCTGAACTTATGGATGAAGATAACAATTTGACAGTTGAGTACCTTTCAGGAACTCCGAATCCAAATTCGGGGAACTTAACGATTGAATTTAAAGGGAAAAAAGAGCCGTTTACTATTGTTGTGAGTGATATCACGGGTAGGGAATTGTTTAAAGAGGAAGTAAAATCTAATGATGGTACTTTTAACAAAACAATTCAAATTGAGAATGCAGAAGGAGCGGCAATTATACATGTAAAACAGGGCGATAAAAAGACCAAAGCGAAGGTTATTATCCAGAAATAGCCATTCGGTATAATTATTCATCAAAAGGGAACTTTGTTGCGGGCTTTACCGTTTGCTAAGCGGATGTATATTTGTATGTCCGTTTTGGAACAAAATAATTTAAAATAAAGCCAATGAAACTAACTGCTTTTTCAAGAATTCTGATTGTAGCGCTGATACTCGGTGCAATCTTTTTTGGAGTTAAGAAGTTCCAGCCTCAACTTCTTGAAAGTATCAAAAATAATTCTGAAACAACTCAGAAACAACCACCAACAGGTGGTAACCCATCAACCGGTTCGGCAGAGACTCAGGGTGGATCTTCAACTAAATCTACTGCTCCGGATAATAGGCCTATTTTTAATTATACAGCACCAGAACCAGTTAATGGTAAAATAAGAGGTGTTGTTGAATTAGGAGCTGCCGGATTCAATTCTTTTATCGTAAACTCTGATGACTCAAAGAGATGGAAGTTGGAGAAATCAGAGTTTGGTTCAAGTCTCGTTCATGAAAATATGGCTACAGACAATGATATACGATCTGGCCTTAAGAATTATATAGCCAAGATGTTAGACTATGGTGTAAAAGGAAAAGATATCCATTTCGTTGTAAGCTCTGGTGCTAAAAATGAACCTTCAGTGGTTAAGATCAGTAACAATCTTAAGGAGATGGGATATTTTGTAAATGAAGTTACACCGGAACAAGAAGGTACTTACGCTTTGAAATGTGTTATGCCTCAGGTTCTTGAATCTGAATCATTCGTTATTGATATCGGATCAGGAAATACCAAGATATCTTATTCAAATCTTGGAAAGGTCAACGCTTTTGAATCGTATGGTTCTAAATATTCTCAAAAGGGAATCAGTGATGACCAGGTCTATCAAGATGTTAGATCCAAAGTTAGAAGTATACCGTCAAGCAATCGCAAGACTTGTTTAATAATCGGTGGAATTCCATTTGAACTGGCTAAACAAGTTAGAGATGGTAAAGAAAGATATACTGTATTAAAGACTTCTTCAGAATATACTCCTAACGGGGATAAACAACGTTGTGGACTAAATATTTATAAAGCTATTGCTGACGAAACAGGTTGCAAGACCTTTGTTTTTGATTGGGATGCTAACTTTACCATTGGATTTTTATTAGGATTGAAGTAAAAAGCATAAAAAAATATCTAAAGGCCTTAAGCACAACTTAAGGCCTTTTTTATTTAAATCATTAATATACAATCATTTAATTTTAATGAGTATACGATTGCAATTAATCCATTAAAAAATAATTGTAAAAAACGTATTAATTACTTGTGTAATAAATAAATAATATGATCTTTACAGTACAAACGCCAACCTGTACATGGATCAACTTATTCTGTCTAAAGATTTGCACTGGGAAAAAGTAGCAATCTGCGAAAAAGTATTCTTATTAAAAAAGGCAAATGAGAACAACGCTCATGGATTATTTGCCAATAAGAACTTCAAGAAAGGAGATAAAATGTTTCAATTCAAAGCAAAGAACATTGTCAGTAAGCCAACTTATTTGACAGTTCAGATTGACGACAACAAGCATTTTAGCTTAGATCCTGATTTCTTGCAATACATGAATCACAGCTGTGACCCTAATGTATTTTTAAATTCCAAGGATTTAACATTAACAGCTCTGAAGTCAATCAATAAGGGAGATGAGTTAAGTTTTTTCTATCCATCATCAGAATGGGACATGGAACAACCCTTTATTTGCAATTGCGGCGCCTTACAATGCCATCGATATATAGCAGGAGCTCATGCAATCAAATCTGAGGTGTTGGAAAAGTATACATTAAACGAATATATCAAAAGAAAATTAAGTGAGAGCCGATAGACTCTTTGAAGGCTATCATATCTGGGTTCTGGCTCCATCAATTATTAATGAGGATGCCAATATTAATTACTATTACGACTTTGCACAAAGCAAGAAAGAATATTCAAAAGTATTTCAGGAACTAAACCTGAACTGGACCTGGCAAGATATTAGACTGGATAATTATAAAGTGATTATTCAGAAAGTTAAAGAGGATGCTGATAAAAGAAAGGTTCTTGTAATAAACCTTTGCGATGGTGATGAGATTAATCAAGCACCTGGAATTTCAGTAGTTAAAGAGTTGGAAGTGCAAAAGCTTTGTTATACTGGATCCAAAGAATATTTCTATGATATAACAACCTCTAAGATTCCCATGAAAAAAGTATTTGATCAATACAAGGTCAGCACACCGGAATGGGAAGTAATCAAAGAAGATGGCTCCAATATTAGAGGAATATTTGAAAGATTAGGTACGCCATTGATCGTTAAGCCTGCAGTTTCTGGCGGAAGCATGGGATTAGGAACAATCAATGTTGTTAAGAATGAGGAAGATTGCAGCAATGTATTACATAAAATAAATGAAGGCTACAGAGGTTGGAACCTTACCATTGATGGAGTCTTTGCAGAAAGATTTATTCCCGGTAGAGAATTCACAACCTTATTGGTAGGTTCATATCAATATCCTGAGAATATCATTTATTATTCTCCGATTGAAAGAGTATTCAATAAAGCATTGCCAGTAACAGAACAGTTCTTATCTTTCGATCGATTGTGGGAGACATATGAAGAAGAAACTTCTTTAGGTGAAGACCAGTTTCTATATAATTATTATCCTCCGGAACCAGAGCTTGACGAAGCAATAAAAAAATTAAGTATCGATACCTATATAGCTCTACAAGGCACAGGCTATACAAGGATAGATATTAGGATGGATGAAATAAATGGAAAGCTTTTTGTGTTAGAAGCCAATGCACAATGTGGATTAAGCGAAGATGAGAATTATACTTCTATAGGCGCAATCCTCAGAGTCAATAATAAAAGCTTTACTGAATTAATCTCAGAAATAATGAACGACGCAATAATCCGACTAGCAAAATGAAAGTATGCGTATTACAGGCTGACTACGGAAACTCATCCGTAGATTATAAAAATTACGATCCGGCAAGGTATCTGGATCATTTACTTCCTGAAGCAGAAGTGCATCATGCATTTCTTAATAAGATTAGTACTTATAGACAAATTCAGGATCTGTCCCATCAGAAATTTGATATCTATGTAAACCTGTGTGAAGGATATCTGGAATGGGACATTCCTTCAATAGATGTGATTCATACCTTAGAACTATTAAACCTTCCATATACAGGTCCGACCAGTAAATTATATGATCCTCCTAAGGACCTTATGAAGTATGTGTCTTATTGTTGTGGAATAAAGACACCTTTATATTATAAGCTAACGGATTTAAAACAGGTTTCTGAGGTTCTTGAACAAATCAACTTTCCAATGTTTGTCAAGCCCTTAAAGGCAGGTGATAGTTTAGGGATTGATCACAATTCGCGATGTACAACTAAAGAAGATTTGGAATTAAAACTTTCCTGCTTAATAAAGGAGTATGATGAGATTTTAGTTGAAGAATGCATTGATGGAAGGGAATTCACGGTCTTGGTTGCTGCTAATCCACAGAAAGAAGGAGAATGTACAAGCTTTACTCCGGTGGAATACATTTTTCCGGAAGGATTCAGCTTTAAAACGTATTCTTTAAAAACTTCGGAGCTTCATCCTGAAAGTAATAAGGCTTGTGATGATCTTGAACTTGAACTTGGACTTCGCGACGCTGCTGAAAGAATATTCAAAGCGTTCCAGGGCGTCGGTTATGGTAGAATGGATTTTAGGGTGAATGAGAATCGTGAGATTTATTTCCTTGAAATCAATTTCACTTGCTCCGTTTTCTATACGAAGGGTTATGAAGGTTCGGCGGATTATATACTACAGTTTGACGGGATCGGACAGGAAGGATTTCTAAAGTTAATAATAGAAGAAGGAATTGCACGACATCAACGAAAGCAAAAATTGTATGAATCCAAAGGAAATTCGATCAGTGGCTTTGGAATCTATGCAACTAAAGATGTAAAGAAAGGGCAGGTAATCTTTAAAGGAGAAGAAAGATCACAAAGATTTGTTACGAAGAGACATGTAAAGAGGCACTGGGAACCCGAAGACAAAAGATACTTTGCACAATATGCATATCCAATAAGTGATCAGGTCTATTGCCTTTGGGATGAGAATCCAACTGAATGGGCACCACAGAATCATTGTTGCACACCCAATACACATTATGATGGACTAAATGTTGTAGCTTCCAAAAGTATTAAAAGAGGAGAAGAGCTTACTCTGGATTACGCAACTTTCCTGGATGAGACTGCTGAAAGTTTTAAATGCAATTGCAAAAGCCCTGAATGCAAGAAGGTTGTAAAGGGAATGAAGGGTAATTCGGTGAGTGTAAGAGAGCAGGCATTAATAAAGCCAAGGGTTAAGAAAGATGATAGCAGGGTTGAGGAAGTCGTAAGCGATAAGCGGTAAGTCGTAAGCAAGCATCGTAGCCAATCTGATCTAAAATATCATAATTTTAAAATATTTTGCGAGATTGCCTTTTTCAATCTTAACAAAATATAGGCCAAGAGCTAAATCCTGAAGTAAGAATTCTTCATTTATATTTGAAATAGTCAATTCTCCTAATAATTTTCCATCAATTCCTAAAATACTAAGATTAGAATTGATAAGATTATCGTTTACATGAACACTTAATATTTTATTATGAACGTTAATATTGATATTATTAAAGTTATCGTTTGGTTTTTCAATATGAGTAAGTACGCAATCAGGATATACTTCTCCCCAGTCAATAAAATGTGGCATACTTGGAGCTTGTCCATCATATCTTGATGGAAGCTTTATGGCTTGTTGCCTTAGATCACAATCCTTGCCTTTACAATTCGGACGATTGATAACATTTAAATAAGTATTATTACCGTTGCCTGTAATATAAATTCTTCCGTCAGGACCTAATGCTGCATATTCAAAGCTTGTAATTCTTTCTAGGGATGTTTTAGTAAGGTCTAAAGTATCTATAAGTACTCGGGATGAAATAATATCTGATGCAAATAGATCATATTGAAAAATATACCTACCGTCTTGTAATTGATAAAGAAATCTTGAATTTGGTGAAAAACATACCCCAGCTATTGCGCTAATTACCGGTTGAATTGGAGAAGGAATTATTCGTTGATTATCAAATAAACCAGAATTATTATCAAAACTAAACAAATGTAAACCATATCTACCGTTGTATCTGGCATAATACTTCCCATTTGGACTAAAGCAAGCTTGCCCGAATGCATCATCATTAAGAAATGTATCTATGCCTATACATTGTTGATGATGAAAGGCAAAACCTGTATCAGAGAAGGAATGTATGGCATAACATGGCTCTGCGTCTAGTGGTGTACATATCCACCAATCCCTTCCATTAGCATGACGACATGCTGATAAGTCAGAGACAGTTATTGTATCTTCGTACAATAACTGCCATACTTTGGTTATTTCTCCTTCTTTTTTCTTTCTAAAATCTATCTCTGCACCATTCAGGTAACTTGCAAATGGTTTATGTCTATATTCTGCAAAGAATGCTATGTTCTCATCATTAGTGTAGAACATCTGATATAAATCTTCTTTACCAGGCCATGGAAGAATTAGCACAGAACCAGTAAATGGCCATCCTCCGTAAAATTTACAATAACTAAAAGTTCTTTTTTCTTTTAATCGATAATCTCCAATTAATGTATCAAGATTAGTATTCAGGACTGAACAGTTATTGGACCATACTTTTAACTTTCCAGAATTATCACTTAACACTGATATGGCTTGTCTAACATGAGCTGGCCTTACATAACTTATAATTTCTACTATGCCAGTATCATTGAATCTAAGTTCATTAATTATAGCTTGATCTGGCTTATCAGAAGTCCATGGCCCAAAGATCCAAGTATTGTTTAAGTATCTTTGAGTGAAGACATCTGATATTATTAAGTTAATTATTAATATTGCCAGTAACCGGAGATGCAAAAAATTTCTTAGCTTGACCATTTTTAACTTTAATATAAACACCTGGTTGCAGATTTAATTTTTCAGAATTAAGTTTATCAGTATTTACTTTTTGCCCTAGAATATTGTATATTCCGTCTTTAACAAAAACTTTGTTATTCAACTTCTTCAATTGAACAGGTGGATCACATTCATAATTTATGTCAACACGTTGACAATCTGGAACAAGAAGATTAGCCCAATATGGGAAGACACCATACTTTCTAGGACACTTAATAGCGATATCTAATAATGCAGTAATATTTGAATTGGACATTTCATTATTTATTATACCTTCTAGGTATGCTTTATAGAAATTTTTAATTACAACTTCTACATTATTCGTTGGTGTTGAACTATTCAAAGTACTTAATAAATTTATATAATTTGCTTTAATTTGATCAGAATAGGTAACTTGAGTGTTAATTATATCATTAAAGTTAGAATTAAGAGTCTGTTGATCACTTAACTGAGAGCTACTAAATCCTACTGAATCATAATCATTATATTCAAGATTAGAAAGATTGTTGATAATGCTCATATTAGAACTTAGTGAATTATTTAATGAAGTTGAATTATAACCATCAAGAATAGAATTCTGAATGTCAACAAACTCATCAATATGAGTTGAGTTCGTAATATCATCAATCCATGTATCAAATCTAGGATCCAGATTTCTATAATCAGAATGTGCTAAGAGATAATTGAAAAGACCAAGCTTAATAAGGTATAATTCTTCTGGTAGCAAGATGTTAAGTTTTGCACTGTCATCTTCAATAATGGCAAGGTCTAAAGTAGTCAAAGTAGTTCTAGTAACTGGGCATTCAATAGGACTTTCACCTGGTAAATATTCCCACCAATCTAGTGGTGGATTTGAATTAGGAATAACTAAAGGTACAATAAACTGAGGATGATAATCATAATAATCAGGAGGGTTAGTTCTTGGTTCATTAACATTAAATAAAGAGAACTGTGAATAAGACGGAATAGAACTCATATCAACATGAGGCGTCCAATTTATTATACCAATAAACCTTCTGTTGCCCGATAGTACTTGTTCATCTATGATTGGAAAGAGATTAAATTCCAATAATTTTCCGCCTCTTGCAAGATTTCTAGTAAATTGAGTCTTTTGACAATTACCATTAAATACAAATTCTCTAACATTATCTGCAGAAATATTTCTGCAGATTAAAGAATTTTGAAACATTTCAAAAGTAAAACTAGCATCAGCCCAATTATAATATAGAAAATTACCTTCAATATGTGGTCTTACATTATTCCATGTAATTTCATTTTTCAGACCAATAGAAGACCTGAATGTCATTAAATTAGCATTTTCAAAATTTGCTCCTTGTGTAGCTTCAATAGTATTATAAGTGAAGTAAAAGTTATTTCTATTTCCATCAGAAAATATTACTGAACTATTTGCTCCCTGAATATTAAAATAGTTTTGATAGAAAGTAATTGACTCTATTTCAGAGGTGATATTTGGAGTCTGCATATTTATGCAAAATATACCTTTTGGAGATGTATTTATAAATGAATTATTATTAATTATAACCTTTGATTTAGCTCCAAATGTGCAAGACGGATAAGGATGTATTGTTCCATAATTCTTTTCAAAATGAATACCATAAACTTGTCCTGAATTGTAATTTGGACTTAAAGTAAATGTTGAATTAGCAACCTCAAGCTGTGCAACACTAAATAAATTACAAAAATATAATCCAGTTTGAGTACCAGGATTTTGATTAAGTTGATCCCACGTAAAACTTGAATTATTATTCAAAAGAAAATTATAGGTATTTAAAATGCTAATACCTGTTTTGCAATTTAGAAACTTAAGATCTTGACCTTGTTGTAAATAAACAGCCTCACCTAAAATGCCAGCCACTCTAATATTATTAAAGTCCAATGAAGTTAAATCAATTATACTTGGTTCACCTTCCATCTGGATACCATGTTTAATTCCAATAAACTTAGATCTATTTGCACCAGTATAAAGCCATCTCCTCATTGAAAAATTAACCTTATTTAAATAAACACCTGCAGTTGTAATATCATTTGTCCCTTTAATGTGGCCTGTGCAAGTAAATTTATTACCTCTAAAGAATAACAGGTTAACAAGTAGAGGCGCGCCAGGGCTAAATGAACTAAGGTGAATGCCATACATATTTTTGTTAAATGTCGTATATTGAAAGGATAGCTTAGGCAAAATTATCGGAATTGAATTAAAAACTGCTTTTTCAGCATCTTCAATTAGTGTATTGTTAAACGAATTAATGAAAGAATAACTATTGACTTCAATGCCTTTCCAGAATCCTGTGCAAGAGAATAAATGACTGTTATTCAATGACAAGCGAATAGATTGATTTATAATAATCTTTACTCCTGGATCAAACTTAAGTTTACAACTGATAAATGCAAAGTTAGCATCAACAATAAAGTCTTGTTGAATATAATAATTTGTATTAGAAAGTGAATTAGTTGGAATTTGAGAAGAAGAAGTATAGGGAAAATATTGAAAGCTATTGGATGCATCACATGGATCTGAACCACTTTCTGGAATATCAGGGACAAAGCGATAAGTATCATTACAATGCGTTGGATACTCAAGTTGAGAAAAGAGCTTTCCAGGCATAGATGATATTAAGAAAATCATATATATATATATATGATTTATAATTGTTTAGTAAAAATCTTTGATTAAGTCTGTGAAAAAAATGAAATGTCTTCATAAATTATAAATGTTAAAAAATATACACAACATTAATGAGTTACTCAGTAAACAAATATACTACAAATAATTTTAAATTTGGAAATTATTTTTTATTTTTTCATTTTGAAGATATATAATTTTAAAAACTTTGACTTTTTTATAATTTCATTAAACCTGTCACAATCAAAAATATAAATTTTATAAGAAAAAAAATGTGGTTTTGAGTAAATACAAGAATGCCCTGAAGAATCAAATGGATCATTCCATTTCAACCTCACCTGACTGGGATATGAGAAGTTGACAAAAATAGAGGAATCCGGAATTGACAAGATATTTTTACTCTGTGGTGGAATTGTATAGTGGACATTCGTCTGATAATCATTGTATCGTATCAATGTTGTATCAGTGCCTGAGCTTAAGAGGTCATGTTCGAATCCAACACTGGTAGAATTTCTGGTTTTGGATAAGATGTCTCTAGGATAATATAGATTATAAAATTCTTTATGGAAAGAAAACAGATTGAATGCAATAAGGAAACTCATTACAATACAGAAAATCTTTTGAAATGAAAATGATATTTGCTTATAGAAATAATATAACATGATAACAAGCAATGGACTATATTGCTTGCACATTCTCGCATAAAGCATTTTTTGTCCGGTATATCTTCCGTAAACTTCATCAAAAACCAAACTAATAATAATCAGAATTGCAACTAAGAAGAAAGGATTAATATTCTTATGTGTTATAAAGTTCCTTATAACTAGGATTAATCCAAAAATACCCAAGGTAAATAGAAGTACTCCAAGTATTCCATCCAATTTATAATAGTAGTTCATAAGTAAACTAACTGATCCATCGAAAGGAATGTAGAGATCATACAAATAAGCTTGCCCTGCTTCGAATGTTCTGTCAAGCATGGAATGCCCGGAATAATAACCCATCAATGCGATTAAAGTAACACTGATGATTCCACCTAAGAATAATTGTAAATAAGCCTTTTGGAATGTTTTAAATGGTATTGTGTGTTGACGCTCGCCATAAAGAACAATTAATATGCTTAATAAACTCATTGGCCAGTAAGCAGGATAAATTAATGTAATTAGTACAATACATATTCCTGATATAATATAATTTCTATATCGATCGAAATATAGCCATAGTAAGAACCATAATGTAATTGTAACATCATACGGATATAAATGCCTTACATACACATTATTATCAACAAGAGCTGCAAGAATTAGGGTAAAAAACAATGCCGATTTTTTTTCGACTTGAAATGCTTTTATAAGTATTTTAAAAAATATTACAAGTAGTAGGATTGAATATAATACTGAAAATATTTGTGCATAAGTTAGTGAAAGAGTACTTCTGGGATCAATCTCAAAGCCAATATATAAAACACCCTGAATTATAAATTGTGGCAAATATGCGAATGGCAAAATAGGCCTTCCACCAAGGGTATAAAAATAGTTGATTGCCTCTTTTATATTTCCATGCGCTAAATCATAAAATCCATGAAAAGCATGCCAATACCTAAATTCATCGCCGGTAGAGCTTGCTCCCTTACCAATAAAACTTAATCGAAATGCGAAAATGAAAATTAGTAATACTACACACTTCCATCGAAATGGAAATTCAAGAATGGATGAATAAATTTTATTAAAGTACAGTAACAAACAAGATCATATTAACCCATAAATGTAAAAGTAAATCTTAATATTAAAGACGCCACGTATGAATTAATACATGAAGTATTAGGAATTCCTATGTCAAAAGAATAACTTTAGTTAGGTGTGCAAAGCTTGTTCGTTGAAAGTTCACCACTTGGAATCGGCCAGATATAATTCTTGGCTGTTACCGGAACCTCAGGAGCAGTTCCAATGCTTCCGGTTTTTGCTGGAAGATTTTTTCCTAATCGTTGAAGATCTTGAAGCCTTAGTCCTTCACCCAGTAACTCGATTCTTCTTTCATTGAGTATGGTGTTAATTAAAGCATCGGAACTTGAGGTAGCCTCAGAAGGAAACTGATACTTTGAATTGGATCTATGGCGAATTGCATTTAGTATTTCAACAGATAGAAGCGTGTTTCCATTTCTTGCCAAAGCCTCAGAATAATTTAAAAGTACTTCAGCATAACGCATTACCGGAACATAGTCACGGAAAGGAGCAGTAGTAATAATAAATTTTTGAAGGATTTTATGTCCCCCTGATTTGCTGACTCCAGTCAATTTGCTTCTTGCATCATCTGAATTAAGAAAAACTGAATCTTTTAGAATTCCACCTTTTGCCATAAATATGATAGGTTGCACAGCATAATTAAATGCCAACGAAAACTGTGAGGGAGGAGTTTCTGTTGTTGAATTTGCAAATGCAATTGAGAATATTGATTCAGAACCGGTATAGGAACCAGTAAATACCTGAGAAAGGTTAGATTCTAATGCGAGTGATGTACTTCCATTTGAATATGTAAAAGGTGCAACTGAGCTCACAATTTTACTGCACTCTTCAATAACTTTGTCATATCTCGCTATGTTGAGATACACTCTTGATTTCAGAGCGATGGCTGAAGCTTTTCTGGCGCGAATTGTATTGTAATAAGATGATGATTGTGAAATAGGTAGCAAAGTTTCTGCCTCATCCAGATCTTTTATCATTTGAATATAAACTTCTTCAACACTGCTTCTTGCGAGATCATTAAAACCAGAAGAGGTAATAGCGATTAATCTTAAGGGAACTCCAGGTGAAGATTTATCAACAGTATACGGTCTTGCGTAAGTCTGAACAAGATTGAGATAACATAAGGCTCTAACAAATTTTGCTTCTCCGGAATATAATTTTTTCAAGCTGTCAGAAATTACAGTCGTTTTTTCAAGTTGTGATAGTAGAATATTTGCGGAATTGATCGCTCTATATGCAGCGGCCCATACGTCATTGATGTACTCATTTGTTGTAGCAACGTTTTGATTCCAAACCGCAGAACCGGTTGCAGCATTCCCATCATTTTGTCCAAATTCGTCAGCACGTTGTTCGTTGAATACAATATACCTGCCGCCATAATAGTTTGGATTCTGAAGTTGTGAATACATATCATTTACGTGAGCAAGAAACTGCTTGGGTGTTGTAAATGCATCTTTTTCGTTGATAGAAGTATTTGGAACAGTATTTAAAAAATCTTTATCACAAGAAGCAATAAATAAGATCGATAAAAGTGCAAGAAAATATATTTTAGTTTTCATTTTTTTAAATTATTAGGAATGGTAGAATTAAAAGCCAACATTGATTCCAAAAGATATTACCTGAGCGTTAGGTGGAACATTTTGATCCTTTCCGGAATGGATAGAATTTCCATTGATCGAAACTTCAGGATCTGATCCTCTGTAATTGGTAAAAGTTAGAACATTAACTGCCTGAATATAAGTTCTAATACTCGAAATTTGGCTTGCAAGCATTTTATTTTTCAATGGAATATTATAGGCTAATACAATATTTTTTAGTTTTAAATAATCAGCTTTTTCAACTTTAGATGTTGCTGAAAATGAAAATCCGGCAGAAACATTATCACCGTATTGAAGTTTCTGAATTTCAGTTTTTTGACCCGGTGTTGTCCAACGATCCAGTATGAATGTTCCATTGTTAAAATATCTTTGATCAGAATTGGTGGCTCTGGTTCCATTGTATAAATAATGTCCTCCTGCAAAAGTGAAGTTTACATTCAATTCCCAATTACGATAGTTCAGATTGCTATTAATTCCTCCAAACCATTTAGGCAGTGATGATCCAATTATTACTCCATCTCTATAATTGTCGATTGCCGGTGCAGGCGTTCCATCTAAATAAGTCCATCTTGGAGATCCAATGTGATTGTATTGCACTTCTTTGCCTTCACTATTGTAGAACACCATTAAGCCATTATCAGGATTTACACCTTTCGTTTTTACAGCAAAAATGGAACCTATAGAGTATCCTTCACGTGTCATGTTATGCACACCAAAAATACTTGGCACATAGACATCGCTTACTAATTTGGTAACTTCATTTTTCAATGTTGCGCAATTAAATCCGAAATCCCATCTCCATTTATTATTTGAAATAAGATTGGAATTAATTCCCAGCTCAATACCTGTATTGTACATTTCCCCTACGTTAGCATTAATAAAGCTCCCAGGAATTCCTGCGCTTAATGATTGAGGTGCTCTTAGAATAAGTCCGTCAATATTGTTCCTGAAAAAATCAAAATCAATCTGAATTCTTTCTTTTAGTAATCCAATGTTCATTCCCAAATCAAGTTTTTTACTGGTCTCCCATCGAAGATCAGGATTAGAAACTTGAGAATATCTGAGTGTAGGTTCTCCTCCGTAAGTTGCTGAAGTATATGCACCAATTGAAGGATAATCCCCAATCTCACTGTTTCCAACGAGACCGTAGCTGGCTCTTATTCTTACGTTAGAGAATATATTATTTAAAGATGAGTTGATAAAGAAATCTTCGTTGTGAATATTCCATCCTGCTGATGCTCCTCCAAAATTACCAAATTTGTTTCCTTCGCTTAATGCAGACAAGCCATCTCTTCTTCCATTTAGAGAGATGAAATATTTTCTATTCAATTCATAGTTTACATATGCGAAGAATGACAACAAATTGTTTTCAGTAAAGACATTTCCTATAGGCGATATATTTACGAAACCTCCTTGATAGTTATTGTAATAAGGATCAGTTATATTTGATCTTTCGGCACCCCAACTATTCATCGTCGTACTAATCTGTTCGTGTCCAACAGAAATATTTAATTTATGGTTCTCCGATTGAAGAGGTGAGTAGGTTAATAGATTGATGAGATTCTTTCTATATAATTTTGTTATCGTATTTGTTGCAACACCATTTGAAGAGAAACCACCTCCATGAATTGGATTCATAAATGAATTGTTTTCTACCAATAAATTATTGAGAGAAAAACTCGTTCTGAATTTTAGATTTGATAAAATTTGTAACTCACCAAAAATATTACCGCTAAGATTATTATTTTCTGAAGTATTGTAATCGTTTTCTAAGACATATCCGAGGTTGTATGCATTAATAGTTCCAATTGTTGAAGGATTATTTAACCCATAGCCAACACTTTGACCATTTTGAATACTGTAAGATCCATCTGCTTTTTTTAATGGAACGTTAGTTGGCAAGACATATGTCATTCTTGCCAATGGTTCATTAAGTATATATTGAGAATTATAAGCTGAAGAGGACAAAGTATTACTTGGAACTGCTCCTGTCATAGGACCAGTATTAAATCCATTGGAATAAGCGATATGTGCGCCTGCTTTTAAATACTTGTTTACCTGATTTTCAATATTTAGTCTAGTGCTGTATCTTTCAAAATTGTTCGTTTTAATAAAACTATTTTGATTATCGTAACCAAAGGAAAAGTAATAGTTGGTTGAATTATTCGCTCCTGCAAAACTTAAATGATGAGCATGTGAGTAGCCGGGTCTGTATGCTACATCATACCAATTTGTATTCACAATACTGCTATCCGCATTATACATTAATTTATAACCCGGTTCGCGACCGGAATTTTTCATTGCTTCATTCTTGATCATTACATATTGCTCTGCATTAAGAAGCTCAGGAAGATTAAATGGGGTGCTTCTGCTAATCCATGCATTGTAATTTACTTTAACACGACCTTTTTTACCTTTCTTCGTTGTTACAACCATTACACCATTAGATGCCCTTGATCCAAATATTGAAGCCGAAGAAGCATCCTTTAATACATCAATAGATTGAATATCATTAGGATTAATATCAGACAGAGGATTATTAGCAATTATTCCTCCGATGGCTCCGGTAAAAAGTGGAACACCATCAATTACAATGAGTGGAAATATTCCTGAAGTAATTGAGTTTATACCTCGTATTCTCATTACCGGTGTATTGTTAAGAATATTGCTGGGCTGAATAACATCAACTCCTGCTGCCATTCCTCCAAGAAGCTGATCAAAACTTGATGAAGGTCTTACTAAAAATTGTTTGGAGCTGATATTCGATACAGAGCCTGTAAAGTCTCTTTTCTTTTGAATATTGTTATATCCACTAACGATTATCACCTCTTCTAATTCCTGTGATTTTTCGACCAATTCTACAATAATTTTTTCATTGGAATTGATGAGTAGTTCTTGGGTTGTAAATCCGATTAAAGAAATTTCAATTGAAATGGGAAATACACCATCAAAAGGAAGAATAAATTCACCAAGAGTATTAGAAGTAGTTCGTTGATTTGAATTCTTATTTGTTACTATAACCTCTTCTATTCCTTGTTTGGTTTTGGCATCAAGAATAAGACCAGAGAGGTTTAATTCCTGAGAAGAAATTTGATCGACAAGATTAAACAGGACGAAAAGTAGAAAAATCTTGAGAATTGGGACCTTTGGCATATGAATTAATTATTGAGCCACAAAAGTCATCATGATAGTCTTCTTAATTTTTAATAATTGATGAAATGGCTTATTTGATTGATTAAGGAGTAAATACCAAATTTAAAACCAAATATTTATATATAAAAATTGTATATGCATAAACTCTTGATTAATTATAATTTTTAAAAGTGAATTATAAGTTTTTACTATATTATATATATAGGTTTTGTAGGCTTATATTTGCGGTGAAAATCTAAACAGGTGGCTGAACAGCATATACCATTTAATTACATCCCAATTTTATTACAGTTTTTAGTGGCTGCGGGGTTTGTTGTCGTGACGTTATTGGCAACACATTTTCTTGGCCCTAAGGCGTCGGGAAAAAGGCATGATGATACGTTTGAATGTGGGTTAGACAGCGTTGGAAACGCTCGTAATCCCTTCTCAGTCAAGTACTTTATGACGGCTATCCTTTTCGTATTATTTGACGTGGAAATCATATTTTTATATCCCTGGGCTGTTAACTTTAAGTCATTGGGTTGGTTTGGATTTATTGAGATACTGGTTTTCCTTACATTACTTATGGCAGGATTTTTCTATGTCATTCGAAAAGGAGTATTAAACTGGGAGACTAGAGAAGATAATGATTAATAAATGCTATAACAATATAAATTAAATAAATGAGTTCCCAGATAAAAATGGCAGAAACGCCTCCCGGAATAGAGGGACAGGGATTTTTTGCGACCTCTTTGGATAGTGTAGTGGGCTTAGCCCGGAAAAACAGCATTTGGCCCCTTCCATTTGCGACTTCTTGTTGTGGAATTGAGTTTATGGCTACCATGGCCTCTCATTACGATTTAGCCAGATTTGGCTCAGAAAGATTAAGCTTTACACCACGCCAGGCTGATTTATTAATGGTCATGGGGACAATTGCCAAAAAAATGGGACCTGTTCTTAGGCATGTTTATGAACAAATGGCTGAACCAAGATGGGTCATTGCAGTAGGTGCTTGTGCGAGTAGTGGTGGAATTTTTGATACGTATTCAGTTCTTCAGGGAATAGATCGAATTATTCCAGTAGATGTGTATGTTCCCGGCTGCCCACCAAGACCTGAGCAAATCATAGATGGGGTAATGAGAATTCAAGATCTTATTGGAAAAGAAAGCGTAAGAAGAAGAAATTCTGAAGAGTATAAGAAATTGATGGAAGAATACATGATTAAGTAAAATGAAATTTTCAAACGAAGAAATTATACAATTTTTACAATCAAAAACAGGAAGTGAAGTTCTGTTTGAAGTTGATAGATATAATGTAATTCAAGCTGAAATTCCCGTTCATCAACTGTATAAAACGATGAATCTTCTTTTTAAAGATTTAGAATTTAAAATATCAAATCTGATTGACCTATGTGGTATACACTATCCTGAAAATAAAGGAAAAGAATTAGGAGTTGTGTATCATTTGCAAAGTTTACAATATAAAATTTTATTGCGTTTAAAAGTTTTTGTGCCCATTGAAAAACCAGACGTGCCAAGTATAACTGGTATTTATGCTGCAGCCAATTGGATGGAACGAGAAACATATGATTTTTACGGAATAAATTTTTTAGGTCATCCGGACTTAAGGAGAATATTGAACATGGACGAAATGGTTGATTTTCCAATGAGAAAAGAATTTCCACTAGAAGATCCATTTCGTGAAGACAAAGCAGATTTTCATTTTGGAAGATAAAAAAAATGCATACCAATTTAGAATATAAAGCAGAATTTTTGAATCCGGATATGCCGGAGATTCCATATAGCATACTTAATCTTGGTCCAACCCATCCGGCAACACATGGAATTTTTCAGAATGTGTTGAAGATGGATGGAGAAAGAATTATAAGTGGAGAACAAACGATAGGATATATTCATCGGGCGTTTGAAAAAATTGCTGAAAGAAGACCATTTTATCAAATTACACCTCTCACTGATAGATTAAACTATTGTTCAGCTCCAATAAATAATACGGGATGGTATCTGACTGTTGAGAAACTTCTTAACATAGAAGTTCCTAAACGAGTTGACTATATGCGTGTTATGGTAATGGAACTTGCTAGAGTTGCAGATCATTTAATTTGTAATAGTATATTAGGTGTTGATACCGGGGCATTGACAGGATTTACATATGTCTATCAATATCGTGAAAAGATTTATGAGATATATGAAGAAATCTGTGGCGCTAGATTAACAACGAATATGGGTAGAATTGGAGGATTTGAAAGAGACTTTTCTCCAAAAGTATTTGAATTAACCAAAAAGTTTCTTGTAGAATTTCCTAAGGTCTGGAGAGAATTTGAAAACCTGTTGACAAGGAACAGAATTTTCATGGACAGAACTATAGGTACCGGTCCAATAAGTGTGGAACGTGCATTAAATTATGGTTTTACAGGACCCAATCTTCGAGCAGCAGGAATCGATTATGATATTAGATCACATTCTCCATATTGTTCTTATGAAGAATTTAAATTTGATATACCGGTAGGTACAACAGGCGATACATATGATCGCTATGTTGTTCGTAACGAAGAAATCTGGCAGAGTCTTTCACTAATCGAACAAGCCATAAAGAAAATTGAAGCATGCGAACCGGGTGTTTTTCATGCCGATGAAGATAAATATTATCTTCCTCCCAAGCAAGAAGTTTATCGCAATATGGAAGCATTGATTTATCACTTTAAAATTATTATGGGTGAGATTGAAGCTCCGGTTGGAGAAGTTTACAAAGCAGTTGAAGGAGCTAATGGAGAGTTAGGATTTTATTTAATTAGTGATGGCGGAAGAAGTCCTTACAGATTGCATTTCAGAAGGCCATGTTTTATTTATTATCAAGCATTTCCGGAAATGGTTCAAGGACAAATGTTATCAGATGCTATTGTAGTTATGAGTAGTATGAATGTAATAGCAGGAGAATTAGATGCATAATTAATGACTTCATAAGACAATTGAAAATAAAAGTAAATAATAATTAACTCGCGACGCACGACTAAATTAAAATGTCAATACTAAGTTCAAATACAATTCAAGAGATTACAAAATTAAAATCTCGTTATCCTGACGACAGACAAAAATCTGCATTACTTCCTGCTTTGCATCTTGCACAAGCAGAGCAAGGATGGTTACCTGTACAAGCAATGGACGAGGTAGCTGAAGTTTTGGATATACAACCGATTGAAGTATATGAAGTAGCTACTTTTTATACAATGTTTCATGTTAAAAAAGTTGGGAAGTTTGTTATCGAAGTTTGTCGAACCGGGCCATGTTGCACAGTAGGTGCTGAAGAATTTGTTCAGTATATGGAAGAAAAACTCAATATTAAAGTTGGCGAGACAACGGAAGACGGATTAATAACTTTAAAGACCGTTGAATGTCTTGCAGCTTGTGGAACAGGACCTGTTTTACAAATTGGACCTGAGTATATTTATCAGGAGAATATGACAAAGAAGAAATTTGATGACTTAATAGAAGAATTAAAAATAAAAGGACTGAAAGATGTCTAAAAAAATATTACTTCAACATATCAATGTGCCGGGTATACATACTTTGGAAACTTATGTTGCACATGGAGGATATCAGTCTTTGAAAAAAGCTTTCTCTATGTCTCCGGATGAAGTTACCGAAGAAGTAAAAAAATCCGGATTAAGAGGACGTGGCGGGGCAGGATTTCCAACAGGGATGAAATGGTCTTTCCTGGATAAAAAATCTGAAAAACCGAGATACCTTGTATGTAATGCAGATGAATCTGAACCCGGAACATTTAAGGACAGATACTTGATGCAACATATTCCCCATGCATTAATAGAAGGTATGATTACATCTTCTTATGCATTAGGTGCTCGCACATCTTATATCTATGTACGTGGTGAAATGATGAATGTCATTCAAATTCTTGAGAAAGCAATTCAGGAATCTTATAAGGCTGGATATCTGGGAAATAATATTCTTGGATCTAATTATTCATTGGATCTTTATGTACATCCTGGAGGTGGAGCGTATATATGTGGTGAAGAAACAGCATTGCTTGAATCATTGGAAGGTAAGCGTGGGAATCCAAGAAACAAGCCTCCGTTTCCGGCAGTATGGGGATTATATGGATGTCCAACAGTTGTAAATAATGTGGAGACAATTGCTGATGTTCCTTGGATTGTAAATAATGGAGGAGAAGCATATGCTGCGATAGGTGTAGGTAAGAGCACAGGAACAAAATTAATTTCTGCATGCGGAAATATTAATAAGCCCGGAGTATATGAAATCGAATTGGGCGTAACCGTCGAAGATTTTATTTATAGTGATCAATATTGTGGAGGAATTCCGAATGGTAAAAAACTAAAGGCTGTTGTTGCTGGAGGATCATCCGTTCCAATACTACCTGCGGAATTAATTTTAAGAACAATCAATGGAGAACCCAGATTGATGACTTATGAATCATTAAGTGATGGTGGATTTGTAAGTGGAACTATGTTGGGATCGGGAGGCTTCATAGTTTATGATGAAGATCAGTGTATAGTAAGAAATCTCTGGAATTTTACAAGATTCTATCATCACGAATCGTGTGGACAATGTAGTCCTTGCAGGGAAGGAACAGGATGGATGGAAAAAGTTTTACATCGTATAGAATATGGACATGGAAAGATGTCTGACATAGATCTTCTTGTAGATATTGCTAAAAAAATAGAAGGAAAAACAATCTGTCCATTAGGTGAAGCAGCTGCATGGCCGGTCGCAAGTGCGATAAGACATTTCCGACATGAGTTTGAAGAACATGTTCGGAATCCTGAGTCCTGTTGTAAGAGACATTTACATAGATCGATGGAATTGGTACATTAAGAAGTTAGAGGCTAGAAGTTAGAGTTTAGAAATTAGAGGTTAGAGTTAGAAGATAGAAGTTAGAGACTAGAAATTAGTACTATATGAGTTTTAAAAGATTTAAAGATATCATTGCTTGGCAAAAGGCGCAAGACTTTGCAGTTGAGCTTTATGAAATTTTTAATAAATCCAAAGATTATGGTTTTAAAGATCAAATCCTTAAAGCAGTAGTGTCAATTTCAAATAATATTGCAGAAGGTTACGATAGATCTTCTACTAAAGAATTTAACAGGTTTCTTTTTATTGCTTCTGGATCATGTAGTGAGACAAGATCGATGTTGTATCTAGCAAGTAAATTAAAATATATTGATTTAACAAAAAGAGATAACTTAATTGAAAAATCAAATGAAATTTCAAAAATTATTAGTGGTTTGAGAAAGTCATTAAATTTAAAATCTAACCCCTAAGTCCTAATACCTAAAAACTAATATGAATAACTTAAAAGTCACAATAGACGGAAAAAGTATCGAAGTTCCTCCGGGCACAACTATCCTTCAAGCAGCTCGTATGATAGGAGAAAATTATCCTCCTGCAATGTGTTATTATACTCCATTGAAAGAAACAGGAGGTAAGTGTCGTGTATGTTTGGTAAAAGTTACACAGGGAAGTGAAGCCAATCCGAGACCGATGCCTAAATTAGTAGCAAGTTGTCTGACAAGAGTTGAGCATGGAATGGTTATTGAAAATGAGACATCTCCGGAAGTTTTAGAAGCAAGAAAAGGAGTTGTAGAATTTTTATTAATTAACCATCCTTTGGATTGTCCGGTCTGTGATCAGGCAGGTGAATGCGATCTTCAGAATCTTTCTTACAAGCATGGAACTGAATCAACACGTTACGAAGAAGGAAGAAGAGAATTTGATAAAATAGATTTAGGTGAGAATATTCAGCTTCACATGACACGTTGTATTTTATGTTATCGATGTGTTTATACTGCTGATCAACTAACCAATAAAAGAGTGCATGGTGTTATAAACAGAGGTGATGTTTCTGAAATTAGCACGTATATTCAGAATGCTATAGACAATGATTTTTCTGGAAATATTATTGATGTCTGTCCTGTCGGAGCCTTAACAGATAAGAAATATAGATTTAAACAGAGAGTATGGTTCTCCAAACCTTTTTATGCACATCGGGAATGTGATAAGTGTAAAGGTGAAGCAGTTGCCTGGGTAAAAAATAATGATGTAATTCGTGTTACTGCTAGGAAAAATAAATTTGGGGAGGTTCTTGATTTTATTTGTAATAACTGTAGATTCGAACATAAGAATATGAACGACTGGACAATTGGAGAACCTTACGAAATGGATAATGATTCAGTAATCACAACCAATAAGTATAAAGTCCTTGATCATTCTCCTGCAGTAAATGTAGACGCAAAATTTGTATCAGAATGAGTTGGATAATTCTTAAAATCATTTTCATTTCGGTGATATTTGGATTATCACTTTTTATTGCAATGTATTCTACATATGCAGAAAGAAAAATTGCAGCATTTCTACAAGACAGATTAGGACCCAACAGAGCTGGACCCTTTGGATTATTACAACCTTTGGCTGATGGAGTAAAGCTATTCTTTAAAGAAGAATTTATTCCGATGAAAGCAGATCGATGGTTATTTCTAATGGGCCCGGGATTTTTTATGATTACTGCTCTTATGACAAGTGCAGTTATTCCTTTTGGTCCGGATATTATAGTAGATGGGAAGCCATTTTCTCTTCAGGCAACAGATATTAATGTAGGATTATTATACATCTTTGGTGTTGTATCGCTTGGAGTATATGGTATATTAATTGGCGGCTGGGCATCCAATAATAAATTTTCTTTATTGGGAGCAATTCGTGCTGCGTCACAAAATATTAGTTACGAACTTGCAATGGGACTTTCTATCATAGCATTGGTTATGATGAGCTCTTCATTAAGTCTTAAGGATATTGTCGATCAACAAGCAGGCTGGCATTGGAATGTATTTTATCAGCCTTTGGGTTTTTTAATATTCCTGGTATGTGCATTTGCTGAGACAAATCGCGCACCTTTTGATTTACCGGAGTGTGAGACTGAATTAGTGGGAGGGTATCACACAGAGTTTTCTTCTATGAAGCTTGGCTTTTATTTATTTGCTGAGTATATAAATATGTTTATCAGCAGTGCTGTATTGGCAACTTTATTTTTTGGCGGATATCATTTTCCTGGAATTTCTTCTATGGAGCCGGGAATACTAAAAACAGCTTTAAGTGTTGGTGTAATGTTTGGAAAAATCTTTTTCTTCATATTTTTCTTTATGTGGGTGAGATGGACTCTTCCAAGATTTAGATATGATCAATTAATGAATTTGGGTTGGAGAATATTAATACCTCTAGCGGTAATTAATATATTGATTACCGGCGCGGTTATTTTATATAAAATGGGTTTATAGTATGAGTGTAGTAAAATTAACAGATAGGATAAAAGTCATGGAGCGTAAGCCAATGACTTTTATGGAAAAAATATATATTCCTGCTATTCTAAAAGGAATGAGTATCACCATATCTCATTTGTTTAAAAAGAAAGCAACGATATCCTACCCGGAAGAGCAACGTCCAATGAGTGAAGTGTTTAGAGGGCTTCATATTTTAAAAAGAGATGAAAAGGGTGCAGAAAGATGTACTGCTTGTGGTCTATGTGCATTGGCTTGTCCAGCAGAAGCAATAAGCATGACTGCTTCAGAAAGAAAGAGAGGAGAAGAAGGACTTTATAGAGAAGAGAAATATGCATCAGTATATGAAATCAATATGTTGAGATGCATTTTTTGTGGACTTTGTGAGGAGGCGTGCCCTAAAGCAGCTATTTTCTTACAAAATGACAAGATGGCGCCTGCGAGTTACGAACGTGAAGATTTCATATATGGAAAAGATCGACTTGTTGAACCATTTTTACAAGCTAAGGCATGATAGATAAAATATTTTACGCGCTCTCAATTGCCACAATACTTTGTGCTTGCATGGTAGTTATAAGCAAGCATCCAATACGGAGTATCTTATTTTTAGTCGCAACTTTCTTTTTAATTTCTGCACATTATGTTTTACTCAATGCACAATTTTTAGCATTGGTAAATATCGTTGTATATGCAGGTGCTATTATGGTACTTTTTCTTTTTGTGGTTATGTTCTTAAACTTAAATAAGGAAGTTGAACCCTATAAAGGATTTTTACCATGGTTGGCTGCATTGGTAGGAGGAGGAAGTTTCTTTCTTATTGTAATATCTGCTTTGCAAAAATCAAACCTTTTGCAAAATGAAAATGCCAATCATTCAATTGGATTGGTCGAAAATCTTGGAAACGTATTATATAAAGAGTATCTTCTTCCAATGGAGATTAGTTCGGTATTGTTTCTTATAGCAATGGCAGGAGTTGTTTTATTAAGCAGAAAAGAAAAAATTGTAAACGAATAATTCAAAAATGGAATCTACCGCACCAGAAATATTTTCAGCTATTCCTTTAACGCACTACATATTATTAAGTGCTGCATTATTCGTTGTTGGACTCATTGGTGTAATGACAAGGAAAAGTATTATCATCGTATTTATGTGTATTGAGATAATGTTAAATGCTGCCAATTTAATGTTGACATCAACATCGGCTTACTACGGTAATCCGGGAGGACAAATTATGGTGTTTTTTACTATGGCTGTAGCAGCTGCGGAAGTAGCAGTGGGACTTGCTATAATTGTAATGGTTTATAAAAATCTGAAGTCCACTAATATAGATGTATTTAACAAACTAAAAGGATAATCAAAATTCAATGAGCGCAGAAGGACTAATTCATCTTATTCTATGGCCAACATTGTTGGGTTTTCTTATCAATGGAATTTTTGGTTCCAAATTATCTAAAAGTACAAGTGGTTTCATTGCATGTGTTGGTCCGATTTTAGGATTCATTGCAACAAGTTTAATTTATTTTACTGTTCCTTTATTGGAGGCCAAGAATATTGTTATTTATAATTGGTTTAGTATAGGCTTAAGCAACCCCGTTAATTTTTCAGTATATCTGGATCACCTTACCTTATTAATGTTATTTATTATTACAGGAGTAGGAACCTTGATACATGTATACTCTATTGGATACATGAAAGATGATCCCGGCTTTAGCAGATTTTTTGCGTACTTGAATCTGTTTTTATTTTCAATGATATTATTAGTAACCGGATCAAATCTGGTATTACTATTTGCAGGATGGGAAGGAGTTGGATTATGTTCTTTTTTATTAATTGGTTTCTGGTTTAAGAATCCGGAATATAATAAGGCAGCCAGAAAGGCATTCGTAATGAATCGAATTGGTGATCTTGGATTTATTCTGGGAATTTTCTTACTGGCAATTAAATTTAACTCCGTTGAAATTGTAAAAATTCAGGAAAGTTTTGGTGAGCTATCTAAAAATGATCCAAGTATTATATTAATAACATTGCTTTTGTTTTTAGGTGTTTGTGGAAAGTCAGCACAGATTCCATTGTTCACCTGGTTGCCGGATGCGATGGCAGGACCTACACCTGTTTCAGCATTGATACATGCTGCTACTATGGTTACAGCAGGAATTTATCTTGTTGCAAGAATGTCATTATTATTTAATCTCGCACCATTTACATTAAATGTTATTATGTGGACGGGAGTTGTTACTGCTATTGTTGCAGCTTCAATAGCCCTTAAACAGAACGATATTAAAAAAGTATTGGCATATTCAACTGTTAGCCAATTGGGATATATGGCTTCTGCATTGGGTGTTGCCGCATACTCTACTGCAATTTTTCATGTAATGACGCACGCATTTTTCAAGGCATTATTATTCCTTGCAGCAGGTTCTGTTATACATGGCTTACATGGCGAACAGGATATTAAAAATATGGGTGGCTTGAAGTCGAAAATGAAAGTAACCCACCTGGTATTTCTTATTGGAACATTAGCTATCGCAGGCTGTCCTCCTTTAGCTGGATTTTTCTCTAAAGATGAAATACTTGCATCTGTTTATAGCTGGAATGCACTCGGATTTATTGTTCTTGCGTTCGCTTCAGTTTTTACAGCATGGTATATGTTGCGACTTTACTTCTCAACATTTCATGGAAAGTATCGAGGAGATTCACATACTTGGGATCATGCTCATGAATCACCATGGATAATATTATTTCCATTGATTGTTTTGGCTTTCTTGTCAATTATTGGTGGATTTGCCGGAATGCCGGAAATAATTTCACACCATCATTATGTGAAAGATTTTTTAAAATTTAGTGTAGTTGATCATACGCATAAGGTTAGCCACTTTTTTGAATTCACACTGTGGGGTGTAACATTGGTAGTTCTGGCAATCATTGCATTTTTGACATATAAGAAATACACTACAGTTACCAAAGAAGATTTTGAAAAAGAAAATACTGGACTTTCAGGATTGCTGTGGAATAAATATTATCTGGATGAAATTTATGCGGCGATTTTTACCAAACCATTAAGAACTCTTGGTTCTTGGTTTAAAAACATATTTGAAAGACAAGGTGTAGATGCAATTGTTAGAATTCCGGGTTCAATTGTTACGAAAGCAAGTCTTGAATTAAAGCCCTTGCAGTCAGGAAATATAAGTTGGTATATGATCTCTATACTTCTTGGATTTTTGGCTTTTGCTTTACTATTTTTATTTAAATTTTAATCAGCATGATTTCGATTTTATATCTGATATTATTACCCCTTGTATTTGGCTTGCTGATTTCATTGCTTAATAAAAAATGGTCTTCCGGTATTGCATTAGCAGGCGCAGGATCAACTCTATTCTTTTTTATTTTCTTTCTAAGTCAATTTGATTCAAGTAAGAAGATTGAGAATGAATTTTCCATGCCATGGATACCGGGAATAAATGTGGATCTACATTTTGGGCTGGACTCGTTAGGACTATTTATGATTTTATTGTCAACATTAGTTGTTCCTGTAGGAATTCTCGCCTCTATCAAGTATAGCAATTATAGAAGAAAGTCTTATTATGTATTAATGATGACCGGTTTAAGTGCGTTGATCGGTTTTTTTAGTGCGCAAAATGATCTTACATTCTACGTGTTTTTTGAGTTAGCACTACTACCATTTTATTTTATGGTATTGATGTATGGTGGTGCAGACAGAAATAGAGCATTGTTTAAATTTTTTATCTATACTGTTTTCGGTAGCTTTCTAATGCTTGCTGCTATAATTTACCTTCGTTCACTAGCTACTATTGGAATTCCATCTGATTGGTCAATGCTCTATGATATAGAATTAAGCTTGAAGTCTCAAACCTGGATTTTAGCAGGATTATTTATTGCCTTTGCTATTAAATCTCCATTATTTCCATTTCACACTTGGCAGGCGGATTTGTATTCTGAAGGAGACAGACCTGCTATTATTATAATTGCTGCTGTTCTTTCAAAAATGGGTGTATTTGGATTATTGCGATTTTTTAATGTTGTTGAAGATGCAATACATCAATATCAGACTCCACTAATTGTACTTTGCATAATTGGAATATTGTATGCTGCATTAATTGCGTGGAGACAATCTTCAATGACGCGATTACTTGCTTATTCTTCATTATCACATATGGGAATGATAGCAGCCGGAATATTTACGGCAAGTCTGTCAGGTTTACAAGGATCGTTATTTCAAATGCTTTCTCATGGATTGGTGGCAGCAGGATTATTTATGGTTGTAGATTCAATCATGTTTAGAACAAATAGTTCAAGTATCTATGGAAGTAGTGGAATCGCAAGTTCTCAACCAAGATTAGCGACATACTTTTTTGTTCTTTGTCTGGGTGCTGTAGGGCTTCCTTTGACAAGTGGGTTTATTGGAGAATTTGATATTCTCTTAGGACTTACGGGTGTTAAATTGATATTTGCATTATTAGCCGGATTGAGTATTATTCTTGGAGCGATCTATACATTTAGATTTTATCAAAAATCTATGTTTGGCGAAGCAAATTCAACAAATAGTAACTGGAGTCCAATTACCTTAAATGAAGAATATGCATTAATTATACTTTCAATATTGGTTATTGCTTTAGGATTTTTTCCTGCGAGTTGGCTTGACTTAGCGGATCAGGCAGTAAGTTCATTTGTACAAATAAAATCAAAGTTACAATAATATGCTTTCTATCGTAATTCTGACATTTTTTGCAACCTTGGTTTTGTTCCTTGGATTTTCGAAGAACAGAGATTTAATTTTACCTGTTTCAGTGATCGGTGTTGCTCTTGCGATGTTATGTTATATGACACAGCAGACATTGTGGGATGAATGGTTTATGAATATGATGGATGTCAAAGGAGCATCGAGAATATTCAGTATAGTAATATTAGCAATTGCTTGTTGTATTCTTCCATTTATTAATGAATTTAGAAGAAGGGGCTCAGAAGAGATGGCAGATTTTTCTGGACTATTAATCTACTCATTGATTGGAGGAATAATGATGGTAAGTTATAAAGACTTCATGGTATTGTTTCTTGGAATTGAAATTCTTTCCATAGCAATGTACATACTTGCAGGAGCGGATAGACGTCGTGCGAGTTCAAGTGAAGCAAGTTTAAAATATTTTATTCTTGGTGCTTTCGCGAGTGCTATATTATTGTTTGGCATTGCATTGTATTATGCATGTACGTCTTCATTTAGATTAGATGCTGAAATCTTGCAAAATTCATTGTTATTAAATCTCAGTTACTTGCTCATTTTTGCCGGTCTTGCATTTAAGATTGCCTTGGTTCCATTTCATTTTTGGGCTCCTGATGTTTATCAAGGAACACCTACCATCTTTACAGCAACGATGGCAACGATTGTAAAGGTCTCAGGTTTTGGAGCACTTTATCAATTTATTTCTTCTTGTGGAATTCATATGTCAGAATGGCTTTATTGGTTGATTAGCCTGGTCGCTTTGGCAAGTATTGTTGTAGCTAATATAATGGCATTACAGCAGCAAAGCGTAAAGAGAATGTTGGCGTATTCAGGAATTGCGCAAGCAGGGTTTATATTAATAGGATTTTTAAATTTACAGGCAGAGAATACATGGCCAATCATCTTCTATCTTATTGCATATGCTGCTGCGTCGTTGGTTTGTTTTCTGGCTGTACATTTTGTAGAAGAAATATCATTTAATGATAACCATTCCGCATTTAAAGGATTATATTATAATAATCCTTTCTTGGCGATAGTTATGAGTATTGCATTAATATCATTAGGAGGAGGCCCATTAACTGCAGGTTTCATGGCTAAATTATTTGTATTAAATAATGCTGCCCACGTTGGAAATATAGCACTGGTAATTTTCGCTTTAATTTTTGCGGTGCTATCACTATACTATTATTTCAGACTTATTAATCAAATGTTTTCTTATTCCAAGGATATTAAAACCTGGAGAATAGAGTATCCTTATGCCGGAATACTTGCAGCACTATGTATTGGAACAATCATTGCAGGGATAGCACCAAATCTTCTTGTGAATTTGATTAAGTAGAAAACACTTATTGGCAATAAATTTAAATTGCATTTATAGATTTAATAGAATTTGAACTTTAAGAAGCGCAGTATCAATTAAAAATTGAAAATTAAAAATTGAAATTCGGTATCAGAAATATCAAAAATATTAGCAAATAAGAATCAACAGCAAGTAATCTTTATCAAGGTTTCCCTCTCAACGAAATAACAGACACTATAAAAACTTCTGTTATCAATGAATCTTGACAGCAGTACTTGATCAAAAGTTGACCTGCTAATGACTATCGACCATAATCAAATACCTTTTTTAGCTTTAGTGGCATTAATACCTTTTATAGCTTTAATAACATTACTATCATTAATTCGTGCGACATAAGAACTTCTATTCAATAGTGAAATTGAAAAGAACAAAATAATGCCTAGAGAACTTTTCTTTTAACATAAATCTAGGCATTAACTACAAATAATTACTAACATTAATATCTGGTGTATTGGCTTTTACTTCGGAATTTTAGCGCAAATCAAATGGTATCCATCTGTAAAGTACATTAATTCTGATTCAGGATCGATAGTAATACCTTCAATATAATTTTCAGGATATTGAGGCACAGATTTAGGAGAATTATATTTGTGTAATAATGAACCATTCGATGCATCTAAGATTCGCATAGTATTATCGGAAAAGTAAATTTTTCCTTTGTAATATTCAATTTTTGAGTTTTGACCTAGGCTAGCAGCTCCAGATTCTTCATGTTTTTTATTAGACCAGATAACTGATCCTGTATTTTGATCTACGCAAAACATATGACCTAAAGTAGTTTTTGCAAATATTTTTCCTTCGGCAATTGTTAATGGATCTAGAAAAAAACCTTCGTCGGTGAAGGAAGGCCCACCCTTCCAAATAATATCGCCAGTCTCAATTTCAATTGAATAAAAATCATTATACGCAACACAGTACAATTTTCCGTCTTGAAGATATAAGTTATTATTGAGTTGTTTGCTAAAGCTATCTTTTTTCCATACAAATTCCTTCTTCGTTAAATTATAACAGAATAAATCGTATTTTTCTTCTGAATGCTTTATTTTTAGCCAGCCAAAAGATCCAATCAGGAAAGTATCATTATTAGGTCTAACATGTAGGTAAGTATTTTGAATGAAAGGATAATACTCACCTGAATTTTTAATTTTTAATATTTCACGAATATCCATATTGTTTTTATCAATTTGATATAATATGGAAGAGTCAGTATTGGGAATATCATTGAAGCCATAGGATGCCAGAAAACCATCTTTATAATAGGTTACGTCTAATGTGCCACCTTGCAATGCATCGATATAAGGATAAAAGTTGAGGGAATTAATTGTCTTGCCGGTATTTAGGTCAATATTATAGAAAGAGTAAGCTTCAGCTAGAAGAAAAGAACCACTGGGATCAATATACCTGATATGATCTCTAAAATTGATCCTGCTACCAAATCCCCTATCAAAATAGTCTTGCCAAATCCATTCTCTTTCTCCTGTTTTTTTATTGAAACAATGAAATTGTTCTTTTTCAGGACCTGGTATATTAAAGGAAGAAGTAATTACGAAATTATTGAAGAAAACCGGTTTTAAACAAAATCTCGATACGGTATCTGAATTATCTCTAACGTAAGAATACCAAACAACCTGAAGAGTATCCTTTTGCTTGGGAGGATCTGGCGGATCTACTGTATCTGGATTATATTTATGACAAGAAATTATAATCAACATTAAAAATAGCATGATATTTTTCATAATCAATATTATCTGCGTTTAGCTTCGAAGGTTAATCCATAGTTACCCAAAAATAAGTTATCCAATGCTTCTTTAGTATTTCTATCATTTCGACATTGTTGGTGATTGCTTTTATCTAGTTTAACCTTATGTTCTACTCCAGGGAATGCATATTGAGAACTTACAGGAACAACAGCATCACTTGGCTCAATATCATAATAAAATATTTGATGACCTAAGGATTTACAGTCGCAATATATAAAATTTTCAGGATAAGAATTTGACCTGCACTCGTCAAACCCAGAGTTGCAAATACCATCTATAAAATATTCTGTAACAAAGTTACCATCATAAGTGTATTGCGAGCATGAACACTCTCCTATTTCAGTGTTTCTATATTCTCCTGCTCCTATCATTACTTTCCAATTTTGATTAAGAGTTGTTAACCAATTGTAACCATTTAAATATGCGTTAGCCTCTCTTCTAAATTTATTCGTTTTAATTATCTTATCTATCAAACAGAAAGGATGTAAAGAACAAGCTATATTGTTATAAATTTCTATTCTTGCAATTTTAGACTTATATTTGGAATAATAAGTATTTGTTAACGTATTAAATTTATCAACGAATTCATGATCTTCGTTAGCCGTAAAAGCGGGTACACTCTCCGGTGAGTTTAATAACCAAAACATTTGTCTGAATAAAACCGGCTCTTCTTCATAACCTGCAAATGCGACTTTAGAAATGTGCGGAAAGGTTAAGTGTCCTAATTTAGAAAAATATTCTGATGGGTTCGTATGACTATAATCTTTGCCTATCGGGCTTTTCAATTCTTTAAATGCAATTCCTAGAGCCTTTTCTGCAACCGGACAAGCTAATCCACCAACTTTTCTTGCTATGTCTTCAGCATTAACGAAAAGATCTAGTAAAAATTTAGATTGAACAAATTCTACAACCGGTCCTTCTATTAATTTTGAGCAGCCCTCTTCAACCATTTGTAAAATGTTATCAATATTGTCAATTATTAAGGCACCACCGTGAGGAGAATCAAATGTTGCTATGCCTCGAATAGGAGATTGTTCTTTTAGAACAACTTCTGATTCGTAAAGTACAGCTCTTGCAACCACACCACCTTGACTATGGCAGACTGCAATAGGTTCTTTTGTTGGACTGGTTCCTTTTAATGTCTGATTCATAATTTCTAAGACATTTTGTGCTCCACCTTTCAATCCTGTCTGTGTATAGGCAGGAAAAGTATTTCTTATTCTGTGAGTGGATTGATATTCTGCAGCTGCTTTATTCCAAGTTGTTAGGGGATCTCCTCCAAGCCCATGAATCCAAAACACTCTTCGATCATCGGCAACATTAGTTGGACCAGAGGGAGAACCATAACCTGTTAAAGAATTTCCATTAATATTCATGCTTCCAGAACCAGGCTGAGAAAAGCTTCTAATATTTACACAAATCAAAGATAATAAAATTAAATAAATTTTCATAATGTTAAGATTTAGATTTTTATAAATTTTTCTTTTTTTATTCCCTGTTTATTATAAAGTCGAATAATGTAAACACCGGGCATTAAATCACTTACATCTATTACTTCTGACTTAATTTTCTGATTTATTTTACTCATTTTTGAATCTATAGATGTTATACTATAAAATTCAAATTTATGCAAACCATAATTTTGTATCCGAATTTCATTAAAAGCGATATTAGGATAAATAAATCCCTTTTCATCTTTTTTAGAACTAGAATTGTATTTTACATTCGATCTTCCTTTTAAAGGCGAATTGCGGATAAATGTAAATTCAGATCTATTGTTAACCTTGTAATTATTTAATACCTCACCACTACGAACAGTAAGTGGAATTGAAATCTGATCAACACCATCAAAAAATTCATTTTCGATAATTTCAATATACTTATTAAAATGAGTTGAAGTAATTTTACCAGATTCAACTTCCTGGGTAATTATAGACTGAGCCTGTAAATTGTAGTATATTATCAAGTCAGAATTATAAATCTTCCAGACATTGTTACTAAGACTTTGAATTTCAAGACCTTCTTTTTTAACATGATCAATAGTCTCATCATTGAATTCAATTCTTGGCTTCAATAAGGTTCTTGCTTTTTGAGGAGTATATCCAGGATCAATGGACTTAAGTGAAACTTCGTTGATTAATTTTTTTTGAGCATTGTAAGTAGTCACTTTATTTTCATCAGTAACAATATAAGCAATATTGTTAAAATAGGATTGATCTTGAGAATTTGAAATCATCTTTTCAAATTTTAAAATATATCCATTTCGAAGCAAATAAAGATCTACAATAGAAGTACTGGATTTAGGAGCAACAGCACCTTTATCCATAATTGTTAAATCTGTTGTATTATCTTTCATAGTAATTTCACGATGCTCTTCAAAGTAATGAAGGTGTTCAAGAAACTCAACCGGTTTTTCTGGAAATTGCGAAATTGCTACATCATAAAATAAAAGTAAAAAAATGTAAATGGACTTTCTCATAAGATAAAAAATTTAGTGTTTTAATAATATCAAGACAAAAGTACTATGATCATATTTAGTGTAAGTTGTTTGAAACTTTGGAAAAACTGTTTAAATCATTGTTTTGTATTTTTTTAAGCGCACTTATTGTGTATCCTGATTTACGCTTAAAGAAATGACAAAGACTTGATGTTTCCTGAAATCCAAGCTTTTCAGTTATTTCTTTGATTGATAGCCCATACGATATATATAAGATGATTATTTGTGATACATAATAATCTTGTAATAGTATTCTAGGACTGATTCCTAATTCCTTACGAACAGTTTTGTATAAGTGTATTTCACTAATACAAATATTTTTGCTTATATCATTAAGAGTAATAAGTCTTTCATTTCCAATAAATTCTGACACAAATAGAATTAAATTATTAATGATCAAATGACTCCTTATAAGTGAATTATAATTTGAATAAAATTTAGTCAATGTAGAATGTAATCTGAAGATGGAAGGATTGCTACTAAAATATGTAGAGCAAAGCAAGTAGGTAGAATTAATGTCTTTTGATATGCCTATTTGAGGATCCAGAGCAAATAAAGGATTATTAAAAGGATTAATAATAAGTGGTGTAATAGTTTTCATAGTGAGCGCAAGATAGTAATTTTTATTTTTCCAAATAATTGTTTAGAAAATTTATATTAATATTATAGAATTTAAACTTATAAAGATATAATCAAGTTAAATTATTCAACTTTACTATCTTGATATTATTGGGTACTTATTCTGTAAATTCATTGATTTTGGTTGAAATATTTAGCGCTCGTATGAAAAAATACCGCGTTAGTAGGAAAGTTTTATATGCAATTGATAATCGTGAATAATATTACGAGATTAATTTTTATAGAAATATGTAAATAATTCGAGTATTAAAAATATAATGTTCTTCTTTATTTGCATTCTCCTATGATGTATAGATGTATCTGCAATAAAGGTATCTGTTAATGATAAGGTCAAAGTATATAAAAAGATAATAACTAGTGTAAGTATATTAAAACTATTAATAATTATGAAGAATCTTCTTAGCGCATTTTTAATTATATTATTTACCAGTATGAGCTCTTTTTCACAAGTGAATTGGAATTTGGACTTGTTAACAAGTAACGAGTGTTCAGGAAGCGAAAATGGGAGCATAAATATTACATTTTCAAGAGGAGGCACAGTCCCTCCAAATGAAATGCCTTATCCCTTGCCTTATGAGGTATCTTTTACCCATGAAGACGGAACAAGTGGAACGATTATAATGACACATAATTCGTTTCCAATAAACTTCTTAAAATATGGTAAGTACAAAGTCGTAATATATTTTGATCATGCATGTTATGTTGAACGGCTTGCAGAAATATTTGAAGAAATAAATACTTTAGATTTTGATTATTTAATACATCCAGTTAATTGTTCTTCTACTAATGATGGTAGCCTAGAATTAGAATATATCACAGGTGGGAATCCACCATATTCATTTAACTGGTCAAATGGCTCAAATCAAGGATCTATTAATATGTTATCTAAAGGTACGTATTGTGTAACTATCTATGATGTAAACGGATGTAGAAAAAGTGGATGTTTCGATGTTGATGTAGATCAAAGTTATAAGTGTAATTTTGAATTCTTGTATTCTATTAAAAATTATATAAGTAATAGTGATAAAGGGGCTATAACTCTCGAGAATGTTGATAATCCAAATTTAAAATACTTTTGGACTGGCAACAATGGATATATTAGCTCAAAGAAGAGTCCTTCATCACTATTGCCTGGTTCTTATTGTGTAGATATATTCTGTTGTTCTAATAGAATAATTAATAAAAAGTGTTTCGAAATAATAAAAAATTGCGATCTAGTTGCCTCTCCAAATGGCTTAGTAAACCTTGATTTATTTTGTGCATCCGTTACTCTAGAGTTAAACATTCATTATTTTAAAACTGAGGATTATAGGATACTCGTTAAAAAAGAAGAAGAGCCAGGAAGAAGTACTTCCAAAACTATTGACTTTTTCAGTCCTGGAACATATTTGATAGAAGTAACTAATTTATCAACTTATTGTCAAGAATTAATAACAGTGAACATAATCGACAAAAGAGAGCCAATTAAAGGTAAGCTTACATTAACTATATTGGAAAAGGGAACATGTGGAAAAGATTATAATAAAAGTGGAATTTATGAAATTGCCAATAATTATACTAAAGTAATTAATTACTTTATTAAAGATGTATTGGGCAATCTACAATACAATGGAAGTGTTAACCCTAATGAAAAAAGATTATTCTTTAATAAGGTAGGTTTATATTCAATAGTATATTATACTGATAATATTGATTGTAGTGAAAGTTTATCCTTTTTTATTGGAGATTCAAAAGGGAATAATTTATCAGCCAGTTCAATAGATGCATCCTGCAATTTTACAGATGGTTCGTTAATTGTTGATCTACTAAGGGAAGATGCCAAAATAACCATTTCTGGAAATGGATTCAATAAAAGTGATGTATTATCTTTATCGAAAGGTAAACATTATTTTAACGCCGCAGTTGGTAAATATAAGATAAGTAATACTTTGTGCCCGGAAATAGAAAATTTAAATGTGAATCAAATTTATAGCAGTCAAGATATTAACGTAGATATTAGAGTTGCAGATAACAGGGAAACCTATGGTGGTGAAGGTGAAGCTGTTATTTATATTAAGAATTTATGCACGGAAAAGTTAACTGATTATTACTATCTCTTAACAAGTAACTCTTCCTCTATTGAATGCAATAATGTATTTCTTAAAGGTGAAAAAAGAAATAGCACTTTTCCACTTACTTTAAGAAGTTTAACTGAAGGAATATATTATTTATATATTTATTGTGGAGAATGTTGCGCTCGTGAGCAAATTATCATCCCAGCAACTACTGAAGAAAATGATCTTAAAATCGAAGCTAACTGTTCCGTAAATGGGGGTAAAACGAAATTAACTATTACAGGTCATGAATTCTGTAATTTTTCATGGTCAGGAAACGGCTCTAACGAAAGGTCAATTGAAATAAATTCTTCAGGTGAGTATTGTGTGAATATTTATTGTGGGACAAAGTATAAATACTTATGTAGATATGTTGATATTTTGCCTAAAGTAAATGTACAACAGGAATGTTTAGTTGGAAGCATAAATTATAATCACGTAATATTGCATGAAAATAGTGATGGGCCTTTTACATATATATGGCCTGATGGAACAACTAGCAATGAAAAATATCTTCAAGTTAACAACAGTAATCCAATTTATGTTACAGTAACGGATAATAATGGGTGCTCTCAAAAAATCCAAATAAAACAAACATGTTGCCCGTATAAGACAGGAAGTTATTGTACAAAATTACCTCTCATATTTCATCCTAGTAGTGGAGAGAATAATGGTAAAATTATTATGACCGGAGAAACTACATGCTCTTATACATGGGCTGGACCTAACGGATTTAAGAACGAAGGGAGATTCTTAGAAAATTTGGCACCAGGAGACTATACTTGTTATTCTTCTGACTGTAAAAGTATAACATTAAAATTAAGAGATTGTATAAATAGCAATTATAATGTCGACGTAAGCGGTAATACATATTGCTGGAATCGTGATGAAATGATAATTACTTTTAAAGTACATGGTTCTGATATGATTCCGCCATTTAGTATGGATTGTTATACTTCAAATGGCTTAGATTCTGAGGAAAAAAATAAAGGCATATTTAAATTTAAGTTTACTGCTTATAGAATAAACAATCCTTTTCAGCTGCCATATGTAGTATTAACAGATGGCGCCGGCTGTGTATCTAGGCACTACTTTAATGTTTTTCCACGGCTTTCATCTAAAATAGTAAGCACTCCACCTGCTTGTAAGCAAGAATTTTATTGTGATGGTAAATTTCAATTTTCACAGCCTGCTGAACTTACAGAAGATTTTAAAAAAATAGAATGTACACTAAGTTATACCTGTGGAAATACTACTGAAAATTTGCAAGGTGATATTCATAAGGTTACAATACATGATAAAGAAAGCAATGAATGTATTGAAGGTAGCGTTTGTGTATTTCAAAGCCCTAATGGTGATAAAAAAATTTACAGATCTAGGGGTGACTGGGTTAGAGTAAATTGCCCTCAAGTTAATTTAACCTTTGAAGAAAGAATAGATGACCCAATTATATTTAAGACTAACTTTAGTGATATCTACAACGCTATTATTTCATTTTGGCCTACTTATAAAAATAAAATGTGTGGAACTTATCAAAGAAAGTATATTTATAATGGTGGGTTTGATACACATTTTGAAATAGAAGCCTATATTTCAGATTTAAAATATTGTTATGACGATAAAGAAGGAAAATGTAAGGAAACACATGAATGTTGGGGATATCCTGAAAATTCTCAAACACTGACTTATCATCATGACCTTTATAAAGAGAAAGTAGTTCCTTATGCCAAATGTGAAAATCCTAATGCGCCAAATTGCCTGGAGCCTCCAGGTCTAAAAGACTGCCCAACCAAATTCCATTATTTAAATAACTTAAATGCATTTGTATCATTTGGATTTAATGGAAAAGCTATTAAAATGTCATTTTATGATCAGAATGGAATATTTGTTAATTCGCGTCACACACAAGTTAATATTCCAGATGCGCATGATTGGGAATTCAATATTATTGACCTAATACAACAAGGAACAGGATTCTCTTTATTGGCTAATGCAACTAAACTTGAAGGTATTGGAAGCAGTATCTTGCTTAATAATGACGATCCGAATGTCATTAAGATTGATTTTGATGGGAATGGAATATTTGTTAATTCTTCATTGTTATTCAATGATTCTTATACTAAGTTATTTGATGTTTTGATGAATCCTAATGGATCTGCAGACTTATTAATTAGTAATTATCCATATGATAATGGTACAGGCAATCTAGGAGTTAGTTTAAAAATTGTAAACCTCAATAATAATCTAACAGGAAGTCCTTTAGATTTGCCGATGAACTCAATTCCTTCAGATGCGAAAATAGTAAAATCCAATAGTGGTTTGACAGTTATATCTACTAATAATACATCAACTATTCCTGCTATAGATATAATTTCATTTAACAGCTCGAATAGCACTTGGACAACAAGCTCTATTCCTGTTAATGGTACTATTAATTCAATCTATTCTGCTCAATTAGGATATCATAAAGCAATTGTGAATTATTCTTCACTGGATGATTCAATCAATTATGCAAGTATTTTTGATATTCAAAACCCTGCCATTGGATTTATTAATACCATAACAAGTTCACAATCTTTAGAAGTTAAATCTATTGTGCCAGACGAATTAAATGCTGATTATTACCTTTCTGGTACATTCAAAGGTGACATGAATATAAGTGTAAACAATTCAATGAGTTCTGAATTGAAAGATATTTTTATGATAAGGTATAATGTTCAAAATAATTTAATCAGCTATCTTCAATCAACGGGCCAAGGATCAGATAATCTCATTGATGGAGTTGTTTCTACCGATAATAAGTTTGGACTATTAACGACCTTTAATGGACCCAATATTCAATTTAATGGAAATTCTGTAAACGGAATTGATTATGATTGCAATGCAACTGTATTTATAATAGACCCAAGGACAAGTGGTAACCAGATTAAGTACCCAGATATATCATCTAGAATAACAAGAAATTTAGCTATTGAGGGTATGTATCCCAACCCAACTCAAGACAATGTCAATTTCATATTTACCTCAACTGACTTACAGATTATAGATTATATCATTCACGACCCTACAGGTAAGGTGATGAAGACTTATAAAGACGTAAATGTGCAAAAAGGTAGAAGTGTCAAAGAGTGTAACTTGAAGGATTTGAGTCAAGGTATGTACTTCATAACTGTTAAGTCATCAGAAGAGGTCATTGGAGTTTATAAAATCATTAAAAAATAATCCAATATATGAGAATTATAAATCAATCAATTTCGTTTCTACTCTTAAATGCATTTATGCTAAACTCCATTCATTCACAAGTACAGGATAATAACCCTGGGCCACCCGGAGGGAATGGCTTGAATGTGGAGTGTGTGAATCAATTAGTAATTGATGACTTTAAGAGTTCTAAAAAATGGAAAGTAGTAGTAAGTGGTACTGATCCTGTTACTAATGCTGTAGTAACTGAGGAAATATCTTATAAGGCACTGGGTCAACCACCATTTAATAATATGACTTGGAAATTAGGAGGTGGTGGCTCTGATAATTATTGGGATCTAAAACCATTAATACCAAATATCTGGGCTCAGAAAGGAAAAGCATTCATCCCTGCTAATAAGCTACCAACAAATAACAATGATTTTGGAGATACTTATGGAGTTGTAAAGTTAGAGCGAGGTACTGATGTTGTTCTAAGTACTGACCCAGCACCTAACCCAACTAAAACAATGAAAGTATTCTTCAGAAGATATGATAATAATATTCATGATAATTCTGTACCCAATTGGTTTTATTATTGGAAAAATGCAGCTTTATCAAAAGGATTAAATAATACCGAACCTATTTTACTAGCAACAATTAATCCCTTTCCTCAAGTAGGATTTACATGGAATAGCACAAAGTCAAGTGCTACTATTCCAATAGAGTTCTCTAATACCGGAGACTTTCAATACCCTACTAGTAAGAATACAATTTCCGCAGGTGCGCACAGTCATGTTGTTACAATAGTTACAGAAGGTACTGGTTTAAAAACAACAGATAATAGGTGGCAAAGAGTGGGAATAGATCATGACAATACCAGAAAGATTATTATTGGAAATGTTAATGGTTACACAAAAAGTGAACTGCAACCTCCTATTGGCGGAGGCTTAGTAAATATTGATGCTATTGAAGCATTTACAAGTACATTGCTTCATGAAATGTATCACACAAATGTTTATTATTTACTTTGGCCAAATGGTTATGATAATGAATATGACATGGATGATGATTACTTCCCCGATACTTTTGAAATTAGTAATAAGTCATATGGTTTTGATGAAAAGATAAAAGCTGGTATTTATAATGATAAGTATAAATTTCTTAATTTGAGTGGTGAAAATGTTAGAACTAAATATGAAGAAGAAGAATGTAGAAAGAAAAGTTATAAAGACAAACATATACTTAACGACTATGATTGGTCATATGATCCATCAAAAAAAATAGAAGGTTACCAATGGAAGAAAAATTAAAATACAAGATTAAAATTATAATCACTTTAATTCTGCAAAATAGCATTTTATTTTGCCAAGACGTAGATAGTCTTAAGTACTATATATTTGGAAATAAACCTATTGTCTCTTATGAAAAGTCAATTTTAGATACATTTCGTTCACCTTCGCAGAAAGGAGTAATAATTAATGGTAGCGACATAAGCAAAGATGGAAAAATTATTGGAATAAACTTACCCGTAAGCATAAATAATTCAAAGAGAATATTAAAGAATTGGAGAATCAATAATCAATTTGAAAAACTTGATTCTATTTATAGAATTTATTATGATTATAGACTATATTTTGATTCGACTTGGGATACTAGATTCGGAAGTATGACAACCAAATATGAAGAGCATAAAAAGCTGGTTGAAGAATTTTATAAGTATTTTCTTAAGCAAACAATTGTTGAACATGCTATAAATTCAGATGAGTATAATTTACTTAAAGATTTTTATCTTGCTTCTTCGTGTCATTTAGAATCAAAGAAACTAAAAAAAAGAAAAATTAATAGTAACAATTATGATACTAGCATTAATCAAGGTCAATTTGACTGCTATACTCTAAATAGCATCAAGTATGATAGCATAATGGCTATTTGGGGTTTAAATGAAAAATTAAAAATTGATCAAACTTTTCAAAGACAGCTTATTATTGAATTACTCCAAGACGAATACATTAACTATTCTAATGAAATTTATAATGACATTAAAAAATTTAAAGAGCAAAAATCAGATTGCTTAAGTAATGAGTTATCAGGATTCATTTACAGTCATTTAAACTACTTAGGTCGCACAGATATACAGATTATTGATTCTTCTATATTACAAGAAGCGATTATTGAAAACTTTAATACCTATAAGCTTAACTATCCAATAGCTAATATTCTTATTAAAACTGCTAATAATAGTCTTTTTGAATCTATTTATATTGCTTCGGTTAATGAAAGTAATATCTCAGATTGGATTGCTACAGGAGTATTAAAGAGTTTTAAACATGGACCTGAATTTTTAACTGAACTTGCAATAAGGCATTTAAATAATTGTAATTTAAAAAAATTTAATCATTTTATTCGTTATGTAGACTTAAATAAAGAAAATGTCAAAATAATTTTGAATAATCTAGATAAGTGTCTTATTGAAAATGAATCTGATAAAGAGCAAGTTAACAATTTTATTAAGCATTTTAAAAATTATAAGTTTGAATTAAATTGAATAAGTATTCAAGAGATATAATTTTTAAAATATGCAACTATAGTGCAGAAGAAACATCTTGCAAAGCACTGGGTCAACCACCATTTAATAATATGACTTGGAAATTAGGAGGTGGTGGCTCTGATAATTATTGGGATCTAAAACCATTAATACCAAATATCTGGGCTCAGAAAGGAAAAGCATTCATCCCTGCTAATAAGCTACCAACAAATAACAATGATTTTGGAGATACTTATGGAGTTGTAAAGTTAGAGCGAGGTACTGATGTTGTTCTAAGTACTGACCCAGCACCTAACCCAACTAAAACAATGAAAGTATTCTTCAGAAGATATGATAATAATATTCATGATAATTCTGTACCCAATTGGTTTTATTATTGGAAAAATGCAGCTTTATCAAAAGGATTAAATAATACCGAACCTATTTTACTAGCAACAATTAATCCCTTTCCTCAAGTAGGATTTACATGGAATAGCACAAAGTCAAGTGCTACTATTCCAATAGAGTTCTCTAATACCGGAGACTTTCAATACCCTACTAGTAAGAATACAATTTCCGCAGGTGCGCACAGTCATGTTGTTACAATAGTTACAGAAGGTACTGGTTTAAAAACAACAGATAATAGGTGGCAAAGAGTGGGAATAGATCATGACAATACCAGAAAGATTATTATTGGAAATGTTAATGGTTACACAAAAAGTGAACTGCAACCTCCTATTGGCGGAGGCTTAGTAAATATTGATGCTATTGAAGCATTTACAAGTACATTGCTTCATGAAATGTATCACACAAATGTTTATTATTTACTTTGGCCAAATGGTTATGATAATGAATATGACATGGATGATGATTACTTCCCCGATACTTTTGAAATTAGTAATAAGTCATATGGTTTTGATGAAAAGATAAAAGCTGGTATTTATAATGATAAGTATAAATTTCTTAATTTGAGTGGTGAAAATGTTAGAACTAAATATGAAGAAGAAGAATGTAGAAAGAAAAGTTATAAAGACAAACATATACTTAACGACTATGATTGGTCATATGATCCATCAAAAAAAATAGAAGGTTACCAATGGAAGAAAAATTAAAATACAAGATTAAAATTATAATCACTTTAATTCTGCAAAATAGCATTTTATTTTGCCAAGACGTAGATAGTCTTAAGTACTATATATTTGGAAATAAACCTATTGTCTCTTATGAAAAGTCAATTTTAGATACATTTCGTTCACCTTCGCAGAAAGGAGTAATAATTAATGGTAGCGACATAAGCAAAGATGGAAAAATTATTGGAATAAACTTACCCGTAAGCATAAATAATTCAAAGAGAATATTAAAGAATTGGAGAATCAATAATCAATTTGAAAAACTTGATTCTATTTATAGAATTTATTATGATTATAGACTATATTTTGATTCGACTTGGGATACTAGATTCGGAAGTATGACAACCAAATATGAAGAGCATAAAAAGCTGGTTGAAGAATTTTATAAGTATTTTCTTAAGCAAACAATTGTTGAACATGCTATAAATTCAGATGAGTATAATTTACTTAAAGATTTTTATCTTGCTTCTTCGTGTCATTTAGAATCAAAGAAACTAAAAAAAAGAAAAATTAATAGTAACAATTATGATACTAGCATTAATCAAGGTCAATTTGACTGCTATACTCTAAATAGCATCAAGTATGATAGCATAATGGCTATTTGGGGTTTAAATGAAAAATTAAAAATTGATCAAACTTTTCAAAGACAGCTTATTATTGAATTACTCCAAGACGAATACATTAACTATTCTAATGAAATTTATAATGACATTAAAAAATTTAAAGAGCAAAAATCAGATTGCTTAAGTAATGAGTTATCAGGATTCATTTACAGTCATTTAAACTACTTAGGTCGCACAGATATACAGATTATTGATTCTTCTATATTACAAGAAGCGATTATTGAAAACTTTAATACCTATAAGCTTAACTATCCAATAGCTAATATTCTTATTAAAACTGCTAATAATAGTCTTTTTGAATCTATTTATATTGCTTCGGTTAATGAAAGTAATATCTCAGATTGGATTGCTACAGGAGTATTAAAGAGTTTTAAACATGGACCTGAATTTTTAACTGAACTTGCAATAAGGCATTTAAATAATTGTAATTTAAAAAAATTTAATCATTTTATTCGTTATGTAGACTTAAATAAAGAAAATGTCAAAATAATTTTGAATAATCTAGATAAGTGTCTTATTGAAAATGAATCTGATAAAGAGCAAGTTAACAATTTTATTAAGCATTTTAAAAATTATAAGTTTGAATTAAATTGAATAAGTATTCAAGAGATATAATTTTTAAAATATGCAACTATAGACTTGTCTCCCCTGCTTTAGTAGTTTATAGCATTTATAGCTTTAATAACATTTGTAACTTTAATTAGAGCTTCAGAGCTTTTTAGCTTCAGAGCTTTATATTTGCTCCATGCTTTTCGCAGAAGAAGAATTAGTTGTTCCGGAAATTCGACATCCAAAGAATCTTTGGTCTGATAAGATATTATCTCAGGATCGCGTTCTGCAATTATTACATAAGGTAGTGAAAGAAGGAAATTTTCCACATTGCAGTCTTATTTCAGGACCGGCTGGGTCAGGACAATTATTAATTGGCTTGCATCTGGCACAAATGCTGCTTTGTAAGGATGAAAATAAGCCATGTGGAACTTGCCAATCATGTTATAAGGTAAGTCATATGATTCATCCCGATCTTAATTATAGCTTTCCTACGATTGGAGCAGGTGCGGTTTGTGTTGACTTTTATCAGGATTTTAGAAACTCGGTAATAAAGAATCCATACTTGAATGTTCAGAACTGGTTGAAAGATTCAGACGCTGAGAATAAACAAGCGAATATCACTGCAGCAGAAGCGAAAAGTATCATTGAGAGAATGGCTTTTAAGCCTTTTGAATCAGATTGCAGTGTAATGTTGATCTGGCTTCCGGAGTATCTGGGAAAAGAATCTAATATACTCTTAAAGTTGTTGGAAGAGCCGCCTGGAAACTCATACCTTATCTTACTCTCTGAGGATTCTAAAGCATTATTATCAACCGTTAAATCCAGGACCCAAGAGTATCAATTGGGTCCTGTTGAAGAAAAGTACCTGACAGAATTTTTAATGGATAAGTATAAACTTGCCAAGCCGAAAGCGGAGGAATATGCCTTGGCTAGCGGTGGAAATGTGTCCATGTGTCTGAATTGGATAGAGGAAGAGGGCATTAAGCATATGGAACTAATTCAGCAAATGTTTAAAGCAGCATATGTGAAAGATCCTTTGGGATATATGGCCTGGATCGAAAAAATTACAGCCTTAAATCGGGATGAAATCAAACAGTTTTTTAGCTTTTTAAATACACTTTTGGATCTATGTTTACGATTGCCATATAGTCCTACTGCCATTTCGGGAAATGAACTCATTTCCTATGCTTCAAAGATTTCCACACAATTAAACCCCGATTCTATTGAGAAAATCGTGTACCTTCTTGATGAAAGCAGTTTTGCCATTCAGAGAAATGCAAATATTCGTATCTTGCTCCTTGATTTTTTGATAAAGCTGTCAACTTATCTTCGGAGGGGTTGATTTTAAAATATAAAGGACATGGGATGTTCAGGGTGTAGTACCGGAAAGAATGGTACTCCAACGGGCTGTGGCGATAAAGGACACTGTAGTAGTGGAGGCTGTAACAAGTTGAATACATACGATTGGCTAACTGTATTGGATCTTGAAGATCCCAACCAGTTTCACTTCGCAGAGGTGAGTTTTAAGAATGGAGCCCGTAAGACATTTTTTAAAGTACATGAACACTATCAGTATACTACAGGAGATCTGGTAGTTCTTGATCTTGGCAACGGAAACTGGGATGTTGGACGCGTTTCTCTTATGGGAGAACTCGTTAGGCTTCAAATGAAAAAGAAGAATTTCAAGGAAGATAGAATTGCCGGAGAAATTCTACGTAAAGCCAATCATAGAGATATTGAACGGATGACAGAATCCAGGAACTTGGAAAAACCTTCTCTTATTAAAGCGAGAGTAATTGCAAGAAACCTTAGCTTGGATATGAAAATTGGCGATGTCGAATATCAGGCTGACCAAAAGAAAGCAACTTTTTTTTATACTGCTGATGGATGGGTGGATTTTCGCGAGTTGGTAAAATCCTACGCTAAAGAATTTAAAATAAAAATTGAAATGCGTCAGATTGGTTCAAGGCAAGAATCAGCACGCATAGGAGGTATTGGATCTTGCGGACGTGAATTATGTTGTTCAACCTGGTTGACAGATTTTAAATCCGTAAGTACGAATGCAGCGCGATATCAGAATATAGCAATCAACCAATCTAAATTAAGCGGACAGTGTGGAAGATTAAAATGCTGCCTGAATTATGAACTCGATATGTATATTGAGGAACTTGAGAAATATCCTAATGACGTAGAAGTTCTAAGAGCGAGAAATGGTACTGCAAATCTTGTTAAGGTTGATATTTTTAAAGGAGTTCTCTATTATTTATACGAGCCTAATAAAGGAAGAAGTATAGTAATGCCTATTTCTCCCGAAGAAGTTAGAAGAATAAAAGCAATGAATGATAAAGGGCAGATGCCTGATGATATTATTGCTGTAGAAGAGAATCATATTGAGACAAAACCTGAAGATGAATTTGTTGATGTAACCGGCGCATTTGAATTACCGATAGAGAAACGTAAGAAAAAGAAAAAGAAGAAAAAGAATCCGAATCAAATGCAAGGTGCTGAAATAACCAATCAGCAAAATCAACCAAATCAGCAAAATCGTCCTCCTCAAAGCAATAGTCCTCAACAGGGAACAAATAGAAATCAACAAGGCAGACCTGACAATAGAGAAAACAGACCACCACAGCGTCCCCCAGAGAATCGCGACAACCAAGCGCCTAAACAAAATGAGAGGATAAATGATGATGAAAGAAAGGATATTCCTCCTAGTGAACCTGGCCAACCACCTTCCAATAAAAAGAAAAAGTGGTTTCATAAGAAAAAACCGAATCAATAATTAGTTGATTATTAACTATTTATGTTAATGTTTTTATCGATTCATGATTGAATCTATAGGCTTGATATGATATTATTAAATTTATCGCCACTTTTTTTAAATCAATATTAAATTTATCGCCACTTTTTTTAAATCAATATTAAATTTATCGCCACTTTTTTAAAAATTGATCAATTTTCGGTAGAATTGTGATATTTTTGAGCCAATAATGAAAGAAATTGTAGATCGATTCTTACTGTCCGAAATTCGAGCTGAGCTCGATGACGGAAAGGCTATTATTATTCTAGGCACAAGACAGGTGGGAAAATCAACATTAGTTAAGAATCTTCCAGAATTAGAAACAAGAAAAGTACTACAATGGAATGGAGATGATCAGGGTATTAGAACCTTATTAGATTCAATTTCATTAGCAGAATTATCAGAACTTATAGGCAATCATGACCTATTAATCATCGATGAAGCGCAAAGATTTAATAATATTGGTCTTATCATAAAACAAATAGTAGATAATATTTCAACTTGCTCTATAATAGTTACTGGATCATCATCTTTTGAATTGAAAAATGATATCAACGAGCCATTAACAGGAAGAAAATGGGAACATATTTTATACCCATTATCATGGTCAGAAATGGTAAAGCATCATGGATTGTTAAAAGAATTATCATTATTGGAACAACGACTGATCTATGGATATTATCCTGAAATTGTAAGTACCAACAACAAAAAAGAAAAGAAATTAAATTTGCTAGCAGACAGTTATATGTTTAAAGATATTTTAAACATTGAGAAATTACTGAAGTCAGACAAGCTTGTAAAATTATTACAAGCGATTGCCTTGCAAATAGGCAATCTGGTTTCTTACCATGAATTAGCACAAATAACCGGTCTAAGCTCAGCTACAGTAGAAAAATACATTCAAATCTTAGAGAGTTGTTTTATTGTGTTTCGGATTCAATGTTTTCGTAGAAATATTCGGACAGAATTAAACAAGAGCAGAAAAATTTATTTTTATGATAATGGCATTAGAAATTCCGTTATTAATAATTTTAATATTATTGAATTAAGAAATGATGTGGGTGCGCTATGGGAAAATTTTCTTATGAGTGAAAGAAAAAAGTACTTATCATATAATAATATAAGAGCTAATACATTTTTCTGGAGAACTAAAGATCAATCAGAAATTGATTATATTGAAGAATCTCAAGGAAACATTCATGCATATGAATTTAAATATAATAGTGACAAATCGAGATTTAACACACATTTTATTAAAACATATAGCCCTGTAACTACCCAAGTAATTCATAAATCTAATTTTCATCAATGGCTTAAATAGTCATAAGAATTTGAATCTTCATTGAGATCAAATTATCTAATGAGCAGAAGAAGCTTTCTTAAAGAAAATCTTTAATGATGCATGAAATCATTATATTTGAACCATGATAAATTCAGCAATAACCCGTAAATGAAAATAGTAATCATAGGAAATGGGATTGCAGGTACGAATGCTGCTCGTTTTATACGGAAAAATTCAGATCACGAGATTCTCATGATCTCTTCAGAGTCAGAGTATCCATATTCTAGGACTGCTCTCATGTATGTATATATGGGACATATGAAGTGGGAGCATACCAAATTGTATGAAGATAATTTTTGGCAGAAAAATAGAATTTCAATATTAAAAGATAGGGTAATTAAAATTGAACCCGACCATAAAAAGATTTATGTTCAGTCTGGGAATGAAATTAGATATGACAAATTGATATTGGCTACTGGTTCAAAATCGAATTTCTTTGGTTGGCCGGGACAAGATCTTAATGGGGTACAGGGATTATATCATTTGCAAGATCTGGAGTCAATGGAATCAAGAACTGTGGACGGAATTCAACGCGCAGTTATTGTTGGTGGAGGATTGATTGGGATAGAAATGGCAGAAATGTTTCATAGCAGAAAAATTCCAGTAAGTTTTCTGGTAAGAGAACATAGTTTTTGGAGCAATATTCTTCCTGCAGAAGAGTCAGAAATGATAAACAGGCATATTAGAATTCAAGGAATTGATCTGAGACTTGGTGAAGAATTAAAAGAAATAAAAGGAGAGAATAAAGTTGAATGTGTTATAGCGAAATCAGAACAAATAATAGATTGTCAATTTGTAGGCATTACAGTGGGAGTAAGCCCAAATATTGAATTTGTTAAAAACTCTGAGATAGAAACTGCAATAGGAATTCTAGTTAATAATTATTTAGAAACAAATGTTGTTGATGTATATGCAATAGGCGATTGTGCGGAATTAAGAACTCCTAATGCAGGAAGGAGAAATATTGAAGCGATTTGGTATACGGGTAGAATAATGGGACAAACAGTAGCTTCGACGATTTGCGGAAATAAGAAAACGTACGATCCGGGGATATGGTTTAATTCAGCTAAGTTTTTTGATATTGAGTATCAGGTGTATGGATATGTTCCTACGAAAGATGAAAAGACAGAATCTTTATATTGGGAGCATAAGAATGGACTACATTCTATCAGATTAGTATACAACAAAGAAACAGAAAAAATATTAGGATTTAATCTAATGGGAGTAAGATACCGTCATGAAGTGTGTGAAAAATGGATTAAGGATGAAACGAAGTTAGAAAAAGTAATAGAAAATTTAAGTCTGGCCAATTTTGATCCGGAATTTTTTAACGAATATGAAAGCGAGATTTGCCATATGTATAATCAAAGATTTAATAAAATTCTTCAATTAAAGAAGACACGAAACCTGGACTCTGCATTACAGTTTCTCAACTCTTAAATATTCATTACATGTCACTTGAATCCTTGTCAATAAGCTCTCATCATGAAACTTCTCAATTAAATAAAATTGAAAAACTTAGTCTTGTCTTGGTTGGATTGGGAATATTCTTACAACTACTATTTTGGACTGGATCTTTACAAGAAAATCCGTCCTTAATACTTTATTCAAGTCTTGGAATAATTGCAATTGGTTCAGTAATTTATTCACACAATAAATATAATCATTCATCATTAGGCATTAAGAATAATGGAGTGTGGCACAACTCAATGAGTAATCGTGGAACATGGGCTTGGGTTATGGGAATTATTCTAACAGCTTTCTATGTAGTATTGTATTGGTTTCCACAATATTTAGGCCATTCTGAATCAGGCAATAACCTAGGAATTGTTAAGCTATTTGATCCATTAAGCATAGCATTGAAAGGAAAACCAGCGAGCCAATGGTTTGTATATGGAACACTTTATACGTTTATCATACTATTATTAGGGATAAAGTTTATTTATAAATATCGTCATAATCGGTATCAGATAATAAGAACCATTTCAATTATTTTTTTTCAGACAGTCATTGCTTTTTTATTACCTGAGATATTGATAAGTTTAAACTTGCCATTCAATGATTTTAAAAATATCTGGCCATTGAATTATTATTTTTTCTATAGCTGGCATATTGATGAAATGCTGAGTAACGGAACATTTGGACTATTTATACTTTTTTGGGGAATTGCAAGCGTAGTAATATTTACACCTGTACTAACTTATTTTTATGGCAAGAGATGGTATTGTTCCTGGGTATGTGGATGCGGAGGATTGGCTGAAACAGCAGGTGACCCTTATAGACAATTATCCGATAAGTCTACGAAAGCATGGAAAATAGAAAGATGGATGATACATTCTGTTCTTGTATTTGTAGTAATAATGACCGCTATGGTCTTATACACAAGATTTACAGGAAAAGCTGAATTATTATTTTTGAATAGTTACAAATTAAGCCAATGGTATGGATTTTTTATTGGAGCTGCATTTTCAGGAGTGATTGGTGTTGGATTTTATCCATTAATGGGGAGCAGAGTCTGGTGTAGATTTGGTTGTCCAATGGCTGCGGTTCTGGGAATTTTTCAAAGAAAGAAATCTAAATTTAGAATTACGACCAACGGTGGACAGTGTATTTCTTGTGGCAATTGTAGCACTTATTGTGAAATGGGCATAGATGTTAAAGCTTATGCACAAAGAGGACAGGATATTGTTAGGGCAAGTTGTGTTGGTTGTGGAATATGTTCAGCAGTATGTCCTAGAGGAGTTCTCAGATTAGAAAATGGCAGTGTTGATTTAGATACGAGGGCTGACAAAACCAGAACAATTATCAACTAACAAATTCGTATTACAGCTTACCTTAGCAACTGATTATATAAATTATTGCAAGGTATGTATGCTTTAGTCACAGGTTCAAGTAAGGGAATAGGATTTGCTATCGCTAGAAAATTTGTCCAGAATGGAATTCATTTAATTCTAAATTCACGGAATATTATAGAATTAGAATCGGTAAGGGCAGAATTATTAGGAATAAATCCCTCAGTTAAAATATTATGTTGTGAAGCAGATTTATCTAAAAAGAGGGGAATTGAAACTTTATCCGAATTTATTTATAAAGAATGCAAAGAGCTTGATATCCTTGTAAATAACGCCGGCGTGTATCTTCCGGGAAATATCATTCATTCTGAAGAAGGTTTACTAGAAAAACTAATGAATGCAAATCTGTATTCTGCATTCTATCTTACCAATTCACTACTTCCTAAGTTAAGAAAGAGCCAGGCAGCATCTATTTTTAATATCTGTAGTATAGCGGGATTAGATCCTTATAAAGGAGGAAGCTTATATTGCATTAGTAAATTTGCTATGAATGGTTTTAGTCGTTGTCTTCGACAAGAATTATTAAATGATAGTATTAAAGTTACTACTGTTTATCCGGGCGCAACCTGGTCAGACTCGTGGAAAGGAGCAACTATACCTGATTCCAGAATCATGCAAGCAGAAGATGTAGCCGAAGCAATTATATCGTGTGTGCGTATGAGTCCAGCAGCTGTTGTTGAAGAAATTATAATGCGACCACAACTAGGAGATTTATGATAGGCAATTACAAAACCAAACCTTACACGGCTCTTCGTTTTGAAGAGGATGAAATGATTAGCAGATCAAAGAGTTTTTTTGAGTTAATGAATCAAAGAAGATCTGTGCGTGAATTTTCCTCAAAAGAAATTCCAACAGAAATTATACAAAGTATTTTACTTACAGCAAATTCAGCTCCTTCCGGGGCAAATAAGCAGCCTTGGTTTTTTTGTGTTGTCAGTAATCCGGAAATTAAAAAGCAAATCAGAATTGCTGCTGAAGAAGAAGAATACAAAGCGTATCATGGTGGAATGCCGGAAGAATGGCTTGAAGATTTAAGCTATCTGGGAACTGATTGGAAAAAAGAATTTTTGGAAATAGCTCCTGCATTAATTGTAGTATTTAGAAAACCCTATGATGAAGAAAATGGATTAAGGAAAAAAAATTATTATGTTCAAGAATCCGTAGGCCTTGCATGTGGAATGTTATTAGCAGCTATACACAATGCAGGACTTGTTTCTTTAACTCACACACCAAGCCCTATGAATTTTCTGCAAGAAATATTGAAAAGACCCGAGAATGAAAAAGCTTTTTTGTTAATTCCAATTGGATACCCAGCGGATAATGTTGAAGTTCCAGATATACAAAGAAAAAGTTTGGATCAATTTACAAGTTGGTATAGATAAGAATAAAATTGTATATAAAATTATATAAAGAATTTAAGGGACACGAAGGTTCAGTTTACGCACTTTGTAATTATTATAATTCTGAAGAATTTATTAGCGCAGGAGGAGATGGAAAAATTGTAAAATGGAATATTCACGAAGAGCATGGAAAAGTAATTGCAGAAATCCCAAATCATGTTTTTTCTTTATGTTTTGATAAAGAATTTGGGAATCTTTTTTGCGGCGCAGATAATGGAAGTGTTTACATAATTAATCAAAATAGAGAAACACCTGCAAGAAATATTTTAGTACATCGTAAAGCTATATATGACATGTGCTTACACGAAGATCAATTATTTGTAGTAAGCGGAGATGGAAGCGTAAGTTCTTTTGGAAAAAACAAAGCGGATAGTATCCAAACAATGAAGTTGTCATCTTCAGGATTGAGATGTATTATATATAGTCAAACTAAAAAGTGTTTTATTATTGGCGGACAGGGCGGCAAGATTTATACAATGAATTCTATAAATGACGTTGAGCAACAAGTACAGATTGAAGGCTCTAGAACTATTTTTTCACTTCTAGAAAACCCCGATAAGAATTTAGTCATTGCTGGCACTATGGATGCTCGGTTACATATGCTTGACATCAATGATTTATTACAAGTGCAGGAACCATTAAATGCACATAGATTCACAATAAATGACATGTTGAGAATTCCGGATACGAATATATTTGTTACTGCCAGCCGGGATAGAACGATCCGACTGTGGGATATTGATTCTTTTAATTTATTGTATTCAATTTCAAATGCTGAAAATAAAGCACATATGGCTTCAGTAAATAAATTACTTTGGCTGGATTCTACAAATGTCTTACTTTCGGCCTCCGATGACAGAACCATTAAGGCCTGGAAGATTGAAGTATGATATTAAGCGATAAAGAAATTTTACAAGCAATCGAAGAAAAGAAGATTGTTGTTGAACCATTCCGTTTAGAATGTCTGGGGACGAATTCTTACGATGTACATTTAGGAAAAACCCTAGCGGTGTATATGGACAGAGAGCTGGATGCAAAGAAGCATAATAGAATTGATTATTTTTCTATACCGGATGAAGGATTTGTGATACAACCCGGAACATTATATCTGGGAGTAACTGAAGAATATACAGAAACACATAGTACTGTACCTTTTCTGGAAGGAAAATCCAGTGTGGGCAGATTAGGAATAGACATTCATGCCACAGCGGGCAAGGGTGACGTTGGATTTTGTAATTACTGGACACTCGAAATTAGTTGTGTGCAGCCTGTAAGAATTTATCCCGGTATGCCAATTGGGCAATTAATTTACTTTAAGGTCGAAGGAGATATAGAAAACTATTACAATAAGAAACCCAACGCCAAATACAATAGCCGAGTGGCTTTTCCGGTGGAAAGTATGATGTGGAAGAATAAGTTTTAATGTCTTATTTTTTCATCTTTTAGTTCAAAAAGGAATCCTTAATCATTTTAGTCATTTTTTGAATCGACTAGAATTGAACTGAATGCTGCAAAGAATTCGATTATTTTTAGTAGATTTGCAATGTGATACTCAGAAAGAAAACCATTCGTAACTTCCTTGGCATATTACTTTGTGTCATTGTCGGATTGCATTCTTTCTATGCCATAATTAAAAGCAACCATAAGCATCATCACAGTGTTGTTCAACATACCGATCTTCAAGAATCAGACCCATGTCATCGGGCAATCTATCATAATGACAAGGAGGCAGGTTGTCAGCATAAAGGACATTTAGGAGACGAGGAAGATACTTGTAAGTTTTGCAACGAGTATGTTTCTGTTGAATTTATTTTCACGAATTTAAATGAACATTTAAACCTTAATTATTTCAATGACAAGATCAAACTTCATGTAGCGAGTTTATTACTCATTGAAATTCATTTCACATTTCCAAGAGGGCCACCTCTATTCATTGCTTGATTTATTGTAAGTGAGAGTTTAAGAAGTGTACAATTCGTACACCATAATTTATTATTTAATAAAATTAATTAGCAATGAAAAAATTCGTATATATTTATATAATAGCTCTATTGTTTTTAGCATCATGTGATCCTTCTGATAATAATGAAGAAGAATTAATTACAGATGTAGAATATACATTATCAAATTCCAAAGGAGAAATTGTAATAATGAAGTTTAGTGATAAAGATGGCGATGGTGGCCAGAATCCGGTTATAACTGTTCAAGGCAAATTAAGCTTTGGAGCAACTTATACAGGAATTTTAAAATTAAGTAATGAATCAGTAGTTCCCGGAGAAGATATTTCTGCCGAAGTCAAAGAAGAAGACGAAGATCATCAGATCTTTTATATTAGTAATCCTAGCATGAAGATAGAATATAAGGATTTTGATTCCAATGGAAAACCATTAGGATTGAACACAGAAATTACTCCACTACAAAAAGGATCACACACTCTTAAGGTTATTCTGAGACATGTTCCGGATAAAAATGCTTCAGGAGTTTCAGATGGAAAGATTGATAATGCCGGTGGTGAAACTGATGTTGAAGTAAGTTTTGTTCTAGAAGTTATTTAAGATCTTGAAATCAATTCTCGTAATATTATTTCTGTTATTTGAGCTGGATATTATATTTTGTCAAAAGTGTGATATCCAGACTCAAATAACGGTTATTGATCCTCATGATAATGAGCCTCTCGAATTGGCAGAAATATATGTTGAAGAATTAAATCTTCTTCAAAGAACGAACGGGGAAGGTATTTGTATTCTTGATAATTTATGCAGAAAGGAGTATCACCTGATTGTTTATCACGCTTTTTGCGATCCTAAAAGAATATTTCTTGAATTACAAAATGATACTTCAATAACCATATTCATGGAGCATCATAATCATGATCTAGAAGAAGTAAAAGTTACTGATTCCAAAAATATTAAGTCTTCACAAACCCAAAGTAGCATAAAAGAATCTACCATCTTAGATAATGCCGGAACTACCTTAGGGAATTTGTTGACAACAATTTCAGGTGTGTCTGCAATTAAAAATGGGAATTCAATATCTAAGCCCATCATTCATGGTTTAAGTGGAAACAGAATAGGAATTTATAATAATGGGGTTCTACAGGCAGGGCAACAATGGGGCATTGATCATGCACCTGAAATGAGTGCATTGTCATTTGAAAAAATATCTGTAATAAAAGGAACGGAAGCAATTTCATATGGAGGAAATGTTCAAGGAGCACTTGTGCTTCTAGAACCATCTGCGATAGCAAATGATCCGCATTTACATGGAATAGCACTTGCTAATTATGAGTCGAATGGAAGACAATGGATGCAACATACAAGAATTGAGAAAGCACATTCTCGTTTTAGATGGAGACTAAATGGAGGAATAAAAATTGGAGGCGATAGAAAATCTCCTTCTTATTATTTAACAAATACAGGAAATAGAGAATACAACGCCAGTGCTTATTTGACAAGAAACGAACAATCTCGCTCTGATAAGTTTTATTGCAGTTATTACAACGCTAAGCTTGGCATACTGAGGGGTTCACATATTGGAAATTTAACGGATCTTCAGCATGCTTTAAAAAGAAGCGAACCATTTTTTACATTGGATAATTTTAACTATGATATTCAAAATCCTTATCAAAGCGTTCATCATGTTTTAACGAAATATACCTGGAACAAAGAAGCCAAAAACCACTATTTGGAATTCAATACATCTGCACAATTGAATCATCGTCTTGAATATGATGTAAGAAGAAGCATTCGAAAAAATCAAGCCTCTTTATCATTATTTATACAATCGTACAATGTAGAGTTCAAAGATAAGTTTTCGTATAAGAAATATAGATTTCATGTTGGTGCACAATCAAAGTATAATTACAATTATAATCTTCCGGGAACAGGAATCTATCCTTTAATTCCGGACTATGGTTCTTTTACACAAGGAGTTTTTATGCAAAGTGTTCTTGAGCATGGAAAGATAAAATATGATATAGGGCTAAGATCTGATTATGTGTCGCATAAAGTTAAATATTATTCAAGACAAAATTCTTCAACGCTTATTGAAAGAGATTTATGCTTTTTAAATTTTTCCGGATCTGTTGGATTCAGTTCAGAATTGAATAAACAGAATCTTTTAAAATTAAATGTTGGGTATGTGCAGCGCTCTCCGGAAATTAATGAATTATTCAGCAATGGCCTTCATCAATCAGTTGCAGGATTAGAAGAAGGAAACGAGAATTTGAATACAGAAACTTCTCTTAAAGCAATTCTTAGCCATCAAGTAAACTTTATGGAACGGATTTCATTGGAAAGTAATTTATATTATAATTATTTTAGGAATTATATTTTTTTGCAGGCGGCAGATGAGTATAGACTTACTATTAGAGGCGCTTTTCCGGTTTTCAACTATAAGCAGACGAATGCAGAAATTTATGGAGCTGACCTGACAGGTCGATATGAAATAAATAAGAACTGGTCTTCAAATTTTATTGGGTCATTTATAATTGCAAATGATAAAGTGAATAATTTGCCATTGGTAAATGTGCCATCTCATAACCTTTCAACAAGTCTTCAGTACAACATCAGTAAGTTGAAAAATATCAGAAATTGGATTTCGGAAATTGGATTTCAGTATAACTCCAAAAACAGGGTTCAGCTTTCACAGGATTTTGTAGAAGTTCCAGATGAATATTTTCTGATCAATTGCAAAACCAAATTTGATTGCAGATTTTTGGGACAGTCAGCTAACGTTTTGATTTATGCCAACAATATTATGAATACCAGGTACAGGGATTATTTAAACCGTTTGCGATATTATAGCGATGCAGATGGTATTAATGCCGGGATTCAGTTAAAATTTAGTTTCTAGTTGTATCTTTAGCGTAATTAAATATAATTCCTTATGAAAAATTTTATATATATTCTCCCACTATGTATAATACTCTCATTTACAATCAATTCTTGTACGGAAGATGAAGTTAAGATTGATCGTAGTACATCTTCATATTCAGATCAGGTTGCAACAAAATGGTTTGAACTACAAAGAGGATTGATTAGAACCTGTCCAGGATTTTCTCCACCTGTAGCGTCCAGAGCTTTGGGATATAGCGGTGTATGCTTATATCAATCCGTTAATCCGGGCATGTTGAATTATCATTCATTAGAAGGTCAACTTAATGGATTAAATACCTTAGCAACCAAAGTTGAAGCTGGAAAAGATTACGAATGGCAGATCAGCGCCAACGCTTCTTTGGCAGAAATTACAAGATTATTATATGCTAATGCTCCGGATAGTATGAAGCAGTTGATTGAGCAACTCGAAAGAACTAACTTAGGAATTTATGAGGTTGGTGAATCACAAGATGTTATAGATCGTTCTGTTGCATTTGGAAAAGCAATAGCCAATGAAATTTTTCAGTGGTCGAAAACGGACGGTGGACATGAGGGTTATTTACATAATTTTCCAAGCAACTATAATGTTCCTGTTGGACCTGGTTTATGGGTTCCAACCTCATCGCAAAAAATACCCTTACAACCGTATTGGGGAGACAATAGAAGCTTTGTAACAAATGATGTTTCAGCTTCACAACCGATACTAAATATAAAATTCTCTACGGACAAATCTTCCACATTCTTTAAGCAAGCGGAAGAAGTATATAATACAGTAAAAAATGCATCAGATGAACAAAAGCTTATTGCAAGATATTGGAGTGATGATGCAGGATTATTGGGTGGAACTCCTCCGGGACATAGTATTTCTATCTTGTCGCAAATTTTACAAAAAGAAAGAGTCAATTTAAGCGTAGCTGCAGAAATGTATGCAAAAGCAGGAATGGCTTTAGCAGATGCATTTATAAGTTGTTGGAAATGTAAATACACGTTTAATTTATTAAGACCTGTTAGTTACATTCATCAGAATATAGATCCCAATTGGCAACCACTTTTAGCAACACCACCATTTCCTGAATTTACAAGTGGCCATTCTTCACAATCCGGAGCGTTTTCTGCAATAATGAGTAACAAATTTGGAAACACATATGCCTTTATTGATAGAACACATGTTTCCAGGACTGATATAAATGGAACTGCACGGTCATTTTCTTCTTTCGATCAGATGGCATTAGAAGCTGCCAATTCAAGATTGTATGGCGGAATTCATTTTCGCGAAGCCAATGAAACAGGAGTTTCTCAGGGTAAATTAGTTGGAGAAGCAGTGATACGTCTACAGTGGAGTAAATAAGATTACTATTAAAATAAATAAGACGAAGAAATTAACCACTATAACTTTCTTAATTAGGTAGTTAAATTGACCTGTAATTATGCAATTACCTCGTAATTAACTTTGAGCCTGTCTGACTTATTTTTTTAGCTTTGCATCCCTTTAGGAGGAGAGACAAGGATGGATTTATTAAAAAAATTAGAGGCCGTATATGATAGGTTCCAGTTTCTGGAAGAGAGACTGGCTAACCCTGAAGTACTTTCCAACCTGTCAGAATATAAGAAAATCAGCAAGGAGTATAAAGATTTAGAAGCTGTAGTCAGCTCTTATTTAGAACTCAAAAAACTGAACGCCAGTTTGGAGTCTACCAGGGAAATGTTGGTGGGAGGTGACGCTGAAATGAAAGAGTTTGCTGAAATCGAAATCAGCGATATAAATGAAAAAATTGTAGCTCTTGAAGATAAGTTAAAGGTCCAGTTGGTTCCTAAAGATCCTGAAGATAGTAAGGATGTGATTTTTGAAATCAGATCGGGAACAGGGGGTGACGAGGCGAGCATATTTGCCGGTGATCTGTTTAGAATGTATACACGTTTTTTTGATACGCAAGGATGGACTCATGAAGTTGTACTAGAAAGTCCGGGTTCTGTCGGTGGTTTTAGTAAGATTGTTCTTGATGTTACAGGAACAGATGTATATGGAAAAATGAAGTTTGAATCCGGTGCTCATCGTGTTCAACGGGTTCCGGACACAGAGGCTTCCGGTCGTATACATACTTCAGCAGCGACTGTTGTTGTTATGCCCAAGATGGAATTGGAAGACATCGATGTAAATAAAGCAGATCTTAGAGTAGATACCTTTCGTTCCAGTGGAGCGGGAGGTCAGCACGTCAATAAAACCGAATCCGGTGTACGATTTACTCACCTTCCCACAGGTATAGTTGCGGAAAGTACTGATAGCCGTTCCCAACACAAGAATCGTGAGATTGCAATGGGAAGGCTAATTCAAAAAATTAAGGACACGCAGGTAGCTGCTTACGAATCTACTGTTGCTGCTGCAAGAAAATCATTGGTTGGATCTGGTGACCGTTCAGATAAGATTCGAACTTACAATTATCCGCAGAATAGAATGACTGATCATCGGATAAATTATACTTCATATAATCTTACCGACATTATGAATGGTAATATCGAAGACATTCTTGAAGCACTTCGCATTGCGGAAAATATGGAGAAGATGAAGGGTGAGTAAAAATGTAATCTATAGATTATATTTATTATGTATGATTTCAATGGGATAAATATTTTTATTCACAGTTGTCCGACTAATTTTTGCTAGTCAGGGCTAAAGCCCTTTTGGAACGAGCATTTTCAACCCCACGCTGAAGCATGGGGTTGCATAACGCATTTTATTGAGGTTCAATTTATTATTATCATTAATCGGACAACAATAATTTTTATTAAAATATATATCCACCTTGTTATAGTTCTTTAAAAGAATAGAGCAAATTAGATTTAGTTATAATCTACAATAAAAAAAGCCCCGATAAAAATCGAGGCTTTAATATATCTTAGTTAAATAAAATTCTATGGGTTATAAGATTCCTTAATCCATCGCTTTGTAATCTTCTGACGATTTGACTCAATTCGTAAGAAATACATTCCGCTTTCGTAATGAGCAACTGGAACTTCCAATTTATTATTATTGGTGTTTATAATGCCTTGAGAAACAATCTGACCCATAATATTCATAATCAAATAATTTCCACCATCAAGGTTTTTATTTAATTGTACGCTTAAGTTAGTTCGTACTGGATTGTAAAGAATCTTTACATCGGAAGGAACTAAATCTTCAGTCTTAGAAATAACATCAAATTTATTTCCTGAATTTAAAACTTCCTTTGTTGTAACATCTTGAACCCAAACCAATAAATAGGTTTCTGATTCTACCCAAGCTGAGTTAACTGTATAGTTATAATTAAGATTAACAGAAGAGCCATTATCAGCCAAAGTAATCGCATCACCGGTAGCAGCAGTTAAGAATTTTCTGAATACATCATAATGAACTTTCTCGCCATTAGATGTAGTTTGATTTCTTTCTTTTTCAGCAATTGCAGCAACAACTTTATAAGTACCTGCCGGCTTTGTACCAACAGTTTTTACTTCAACAGTAACAGATCTTGATGTAGTACCAGTTTCTTTCACAATAACTTCAATAGGTGAAGTTTTTGCCATTTCTGCATCAAGTATAGCCTTAGTAATTCCGGAAGCCGATTTTTTAATTAATCCATTTACGATAACGGTAGGAGTGCTGGACACTCCAAGGAATGCAACTCTTTCATCTTGCTCAGGCTTATTTGCTTGATAAAATACACAAGATACATAAGGAAACTTTGGATGAATAGTTAGATGATGGTAATTACCTTGGTAAGGTTTTATAACATTATAATAATTAGGATTTGAAGCAGCACAAGAACCACAATTAGAATTTGTGACATGCTCCATAAAAATATATCTCTTGGCTTGACCGTTAGAGATAACCAGACTGACGGCGAATAAAACTATAAGTAAAAATTTCTTCATATTATACTATTGTAGCTTTGCAAAGATAAGTGAATGATTCCGAATAAAAATCATATTTAACATATTAAATTTATTTTTAATATAATATTTTTATATGTTAGCTTTGTAGTAGATTTAAATGTCTCATTTTCAACTATTTAATAAAGTAATTTTTGGGCTTAATATGGTCCTGTTTCTAGGTATTACAAATGCCCAGACCGGGAACATAATTAATAGGTTAATATCCGCTGAACCAAGCCATCAACTAGGAGATAGCTTTTGGATTGCTCAAAAGACATTAAAGCTTGTTGACAGAACAACCGGAAAGGAATTTGATAGCTCTGCATATAAGCTGGTTAACACCACCTTGCTTATTGATACTTCAATAATTAAGGATAGTTTTTGGCTTACTTACAGGTCATTTCCGTTTGAAGTGAACAGCTATTTTTTCACATTTGACTCAGTAGAACATCATCAGCCGATACCACCCGAGTATTCTTTGCTCAATAAGCAATTTAAAAATCAGGATTGGTGGGAAAAGTCCGGTGTAGAATATTCTGGGAATTATACTCGTGGACTAAGCGTAGGCAACAATCAATCCTTAATTTTAAATTCAGCTTTGAACCTTCAGCTTATTGGAGATCTTGGGGATGGTCTCAAAATTACAGGGGCGATAACAGATAACCAAATTCCAATTCAACCGGAAGGAAATACCCGCCAGATCCAGGAATTTGACCGGCTTTATCTCGAGTTAAAAAAAAATAAAACAAGCCTGGTCATTGGAGATTTTGATTTGCAAAAACCGCAAGGGTATTTTCAAAACTACTTTAAAAAATCTTTAGGTGGTCTGGTTACACAGGCTCATAACTTTAAAGGAGCAGAACTAACACATTCTGCTTCAGTCGGTATTTCGAAGGGAAAATTCAACAGGATGACAATACCCATTGTGAATGCCAATCAGGGACCCTATAGATTGAGGGGAAGAGATGGAGAAAATTTTATCATTCTACTTGCAGGAAGTGAAAAAGTATTTCTGGACGGAGTTTTAATGTCAAGAGGAGATGATGCAGATTACATAATGGATTACAATCTCGCAGAACTTAGATTTACTGCCAGAAGATTGGTCACAGATCAGATGCGATTGATAGTTGAATTTGAATACACGGATCAAAACTATTTACGCTCGCTAATGACCTATAAATTAAATGTTCAAAAAGGTGATTGGAATTCCTATTTGAATTACTACCAGGAAAATGATAGTAAAAAACCCTCAGTGAATAATGATTTAGACTCTTTAGAACAATTGGTATTGAGTCAAAGTGGTGATGTTCCTGATGCTGCTACTAGTTCGAGAGTTAGCAGAGCCGGAACAAGTTATAGACCTGACAGAGTCTATTACATTGCTAAAGATACCAATGTTACAATTATGGGAAATACTGTAACAAAGCAATACTTCGTTCATCTTGAAAAATCCGATTCTAATTCACTGCAAATAATTTTTACTGAAATTGGATTCAATAAAGGAGAATACCAATTGGTCCAAAGCAATGTAAATGGCAGAGTTTATAAATGGGTCGGAGTAGACCCAATAAGCGGAGTTCCCTTGGGAACTTATGCTCCATACCGTATTCTGGTAGCTCCTCGAAATCATCAACTATTATCCATTGGAATTAAATATAAATCACCATTGGAAAATAAACCTTACCTATGGATGGAATCGACAATTTCCAATCTTGATAAAAACAGATTGTCTGAGATTAATGATGAGGACAATCTTGGTTATGCAGGAATCTTACACGCAGGATTGCCGGTGATAAAATGGAATAAAGCGATATTCAAGAACTCAGCATCCTATGAATATAATAACAAAAGATTTTTTGCATTAAATCCATACCGAAATGCAGAATTCAATCGTGACTGGAATATTGAATCTCAGACAGGATTTAATGATCAATTATTGACAGTTCGTTCGGAAACAAATATTGGCAAAAAAATAAAATCCGAATTTCAATTCAATCACTTTAACAGACAAAACATTTATACAGGCAATAAGTATTTAGTGGGACTGAATAGAAAAGATTCACTATCAGAATTAAATGTAAAGTTTGATTTTCTTCAATCCAAACAGAATCCACAATCATCAACTTTTATGAGACCCGGAATAAAGTATGAAAGACAGGTATTGCGATACTTTACCTTGGGGGCTGGGTATGAACAAGAGAAGAATGCAAGAAAGAATTCAGTGATTGATAGCCTTTATTCTTCCAGTTTTGATTTTACAGTATATTCATCATTTGTTAGATTTCAAAAAAGCGAAAATCGTTCTTTTCAACTGGATTGGAGAAGAAGGAATGATAACATGCCAACACAAAAGGAATTTGAAGCATTTAGTATTTCTGATGAATTTGGAATAAACGGAATTATACAGAATACAAAATCAGGAAATTGGCGTCTGGACTTTACGGTACGAAATATAGAGTACTCAAGAAAATCATTGCAGGATAGTATTGGACAATATTATTTTTTGGGCCAATTGGATCACAGTATTTCTATTTTAAAAAATGCAATAAGGATAAAAAATATTTATTCCTTACAATCTGGTGCAGAACCAAGAGTAGAATTTGTATACGAAGAAAGAAGGCCTGGAGATGGTGACTATATATTTATTGATTTTAATAAAGATGGAATTAGGCAAAGCGGAGAATATGTTTTTGCACCGGATATTGATACAGCTAGATATGTAAAGATTCAATTGTTTAATTCAGAATATTTTCAAACATATCAAAGTGCATTCAATTCTGTATTTAATATTGATTTCGGAAAGTTTTATAAAAAAGAAACAAAATCTCCGCTTTCCAAAATATCCTATGAATCAATAATAAGATTGAGCAACAAGATTACACCTAACAGCACCGCTTTAGAAAAAATAAATCCTTTCTCAGTACAAGCGAATAATAGCAATATAATTGCATTTCAAAAAGGATTAAACCAACAAGTCTTCTTTAATCGCGCAAATCCTAAATATGAATTTTCACTTCAATTCACCGAAAATGCAAATAAAATTTTATTAATTTCAGGAATTGAATCCCGTGACCGCAAAGACTTGATGGGAAAGGCAAGGTTGACAATTAAGAATCGATTGGATTTTTTATTTTCAACAGGCATTCAGGAAGACAAGAGAAATACTGAATTCTATGCTTTACAAAATTATAAAATTCAATCTACACCCGCGGAACTTTCTGCAGTATTTAGAATCACTCGTGATGTCAGGATTCAAATAGGCTCTAAATATAAAAAGTCAGAAGAATTATTGCAAAGACTGGAATCATCGGAAATAGCCGAGTTTTTTCAAAAAAGCCAACTCAGTTTTAGCAAGAAATTTTCCGGAAGATTAGAATTCAGGTATATAAATATAAATTACACCGGGCAAGCAGGATCTGCCATTGAATACGTAATGTTAGACGGACTAAAAGATGGAAATAATTTTACCGGCGAATTTATTATAGATTGGAGATTATCTTCAATTATGTTTGCACAATTCTCTTATTCACTACGAAAAGCCTCTGGTCAAATTCCATTAAACACAGGAAGAGCAAGTTTGAGAGCAAACTTCTAATCAATTACGAATTACGAGATACGAAAAAGGTCGAATACAAGTGACTACAATTTATTTGATTTATTAAAGTATTTTAGAAGAAATTATTTTTATCTAAACCTAAAAAGAGTATAAATCAAACAACCGTCAACCGTCAACCGTCAACCGTCAACCGTCAACCGTCAACCGTCAACCGTCAACCGTCAACTTGTCAACTTGTCAACCCATCTACCCATCTACCCGTCAACTTGTACACCTGTCAACTAAACAATAATTTAAACACTCTGTTACAATAAAATAAAATGTATAGAAGTATTGAAAAAATTATTTCAGCGCCTCCCTTCCATATGGTTGGTGATGGATTCAGGGTTCATAATTTTATTCCGGGAGCAGTAAGTATGGAAAGAATGAATCCTATAATTATGATGGATTACAACTCTAAACATTATTTTCCACCTACGGATAATCCAAGAGGAGTAGATGTTCATCCTCATCGAGGATTTGAAACAATCACGATTGCGTATAAAGGAAAAATTGCGCATCATGATAGCAAAGGAAATTCCGGGATTATTGGTGAAGGAGAAGTTCAATGGATGACTGCAGCTTCAGGTATTCTACATAAAGAATATCATGAGAAAGAATTTAGCAAAAAAGGAGGAGACTTTCAAATGGTTCAGTTATGGCTAAATCTTCCTGCGAAATATAAAATGAGCGAACCTAAGTATCAGAACCTAGATAAAGAGAGTATTAAGAAAGTTAGTATCAGCGAACATTCTTTCGTTGAAATTATCGCAGGAGAGTATGATGGCGTTCAAGGACCAGCATCAAGTTTTACCCCTGCACTTCTTATGAATGCTTATGTTGATAAAAACGATTCATGCGAGATTATCCCTTATTCCCATCACAATACTTGTATGGTTGTTGTTGAAGGTTCTATTATTGTAAATCAAGCTTCCGAAGTATCAAAAGACCAATTTGTATTGTTTAATAATGAAGAAGGAAGGATAAATATCCTAGCGAAAGAGAATGCTATTATTCTTATTATTAGTGTTGAACCGATTAACGAACCTATCGCGGCTTATGGCCCGTTTGTAATGAATACTAAACAAGAACTTCAGGAAGCCTTTCAGGATTTTCAAAACGGAAAATTTGGAGTATTGAACTAAAATTAAGAAATGAATATCTGTTAACCAATTGTGTCAGGCGGCTAAGGAATTCAATCTCTATAATTTTAGAATTAAAAAGCTTTGAAATAATTCAAAAGCGAATTAAATATTATTCAATTACAGTGCTTAACTTTCCTGAAAGTGCAAATTCTAAATTCTCAAAGTTATAATTCAAAGCACTAAAATATTCCAACATACGTGGCAGAGTATATTCAAGGTTCTTCTGGGATTTAATACTATCATGAAATACGATGATTGATCCGGATTGTGCATTCCTTATGACATTATTTAAGCAATCTTCAGGCGAAATATAAGGGTCAAAATCTCCACTCAATACATCCCACATCACGATTTGATATTTTTCCTTTAAAGCTTTAAATTTAGCAGGAGTAAGTCTTCCATAAGGCGGTCGAAAAAAAGAACTGGATATAAATTGTGAAGCCTTATCGACATTATCAATATAATCTTTCGTGCAGGTGGACCAGCCTGATAGATGATTATGCGTATGATTGCAAACCGTATGTGAGCTATTCAGAATCATTTGATAGATATCCGGATTTCGTTCTATGTTTTCTCCAACACAGAAAAAACTGGCTTTGGCCTTATATTTTTCCAATTGATCCAGCACCCAAGGGGTTACTTCAGGGATAGGGCCATCGTCAAAGGTTAAAAAGATTGTTTTTCCACTATTAGGCAATCTCCAAATGAGTTGAGGCATTAGCTGTTGAATAAACTTTGGAGTAAAGCTGAAGTACATGAAGCAGATTGTGGACTAAGATTGGTACTTTTGAGCCTTAAAAATAAGGAAGATTGAATAATATTTATAAAAATCCTCCGCAGTAAATTGAATTATATGAATCAGGAGATTCGCTTAAGATTCGCCCCAAGTCCAACAGGAGCCTTACATATCGGAGGGCTTCGTACAGCTTTGTATAATTACCTTCTCGCTAAGAAATTAGGAGGTAAATTTATTTTAAGAATTGAGGATACAGATCAGACAAGGTTTGTTGAAGGTGCTGAGAAATATATTATAGATTCTTTAATATGGGCAGGTCTTGTTCCCGATGAGGGAGTTGGATTTGATGGACCCTATGGTCCATACAGACAATCAGAGCGTACAGCAATCTATAAGGAAAATGTTCAGAACTTGATTAATAAGGGATATGCATACTACGCTTTTGACACTCCTGAAGAATTGGAAAAAATGAGAGCAGAACTTGCAACTGAAGCGAATACGATGCCCAAGTATGATTATAAGTCAAGACTGAAAATGAAAAACAGTTTGACTTTTTCAAAAGAAGATACTGAAAACTATTTGCAAAGCGGCAAACCTTATGTAATCAGACTTTGTGTTCCGGTTAATGAAAAGGTACAGATAAAAGACATTATACGTGGAGAGGTTAGTTTTCAATCGGAAGAATTAGATGATAAGGTATTAATTAAGTCAGATGGACTTCCAACATATCACCTGGCAAATGTTGTTGATGATCGTTTAATGAAGATTTCCCATGTAGTGAGAGGTGAAGAGTGGTTATCAAGTACTGCGCACCATGTTTTATTGTATAGATATTTTGGATGGGAGGCGGAAATGCCTGAATTTGCTCATCTTCCATTGATTTTGAAACCCAATGGAAAGGGAAAACTTTCTAAAAGAGATGGTGCCGAATTTGGATTTCCGGTGTTTCCAATTGACTGGAAAAAAGATAATGATTACTTTCCTGGATTTAGAGAATTTGGATTTTTACCGGAAGCAGTTCTAAATTTTTTAGCCTTATTGGGATGGAATTCAGGTACTGAACAAGAATTATTTTCATTACATGAAATGATTCAAAATTTTTCGCTAGAACAAATTGGTAAAGGCGGAGCAAGATTTGATTTTGATAAAGCCAAATGGTTTAATGCGCAATACATTCAAAAATCAGATCCTGAAATTATAAAGCGTGAAATTCTTAAATTATATAAAGAACAGAATCTTGATCCGAATGAAACTCAAATTAACATCATATATTCTTTATACAAAGAAAGGGTTCATCTACTTACAGAATTTTACTCTCAGGCAAAATATATTGTTACCGATCAATTTGATTTAAACAAGGATTTTGTAGAAAAGAAATGGAATAATGACGCTTATGAAAAATACCTAAGGCTCATAGAAGATTTAAAAAATCTCGATAACTGGACCAAAGAACGATTAGAACCCGTCCTTAAAAATTTTATGGAAAAAGAATCACTTAAGATGGGAGAAGTATTACCTTCACTCCGTGTAATGCTATCCGGCACTCCTATGGGCCCCGATATTTATAATATGATACTTGCATTGAAACGAGAAGACCTTTTGGAAAGAATAGAAAAGAATTTAGAAAAATTAAAAACGGCTAAGTAATGAAGATTCAATTTTGCGGTGCTGCGCAAGAAGTGACAGGAAGTTCGCATTTAATCACTCTGGATGACGGATATAAGATTCTTTTGGATTGTGGATTGTTCCAGGGCGACATCGTTAATATAGATGCTCTGAATAATAGCTTTATTTTCAATCCTAAGGAAATTGACATGTTGATACTTTCACATGCTCACATCGATCATTGTGGAAGAGTTCCTATGCTTGTCAAACATGGATTCAAAGGAAAGATTATAAGTACACATGCTACGCGTGATCTTGCTGCTATCATGATGATGGATACTGCTCATATCATGGAACGTGACGTGCAATATTATAATGAAAGACTGGGAGATAAGAAGAAAAAAAATCCGGCATACAAAGGAGTAAAAAGAGAAGTGTTATACAACGCACAAGATGTTGTAAATGCAGTTGATCTCTTTATTTCTATTTCTTATGACCAATTGAATAAGATCGAAGATGGAATACATGTCTTATTTACAGATACAGGACATATCTTAGGATCAGCGAGTGTAAACCTGAGAATTAAAAGAGGTACGGATGATCTGCGATTGGGTTTTAGCGGAGATATTGGCAGACCAAATCGACCAATACTCAAAGACCCTCACCCCATGTTACCATCAGATATCATTATTACAGAATCTACCTATGGTGATAAATTGCATCTTGAGAAACCGGATGAAACGCAACGCTTTCTAAATATTATTTCTGAAACTTGCGTAAAACAAAAAGGTAAGGTTATTATTCCGGCATTTAGTGTTGGAAGGACACAGGAGATTGTTCATAAATTAGATCAACTTGTTCATGAAAACAAATTGCCTAAAATAAAAGTCTATGTAGATAGCCCACTTTCTGTGAACGCTACTGAAATATTCAGAGCACACCCTGAATGTTTTGATTATGAATTGCATCAATATTTATTGAAAAATGAGGATCCTTTTGGATTCAATAGTCTCAGATATATTCATGATGTTAGTGAATCAAAAGCATTAAACGAATCAAAAGAACCGGCTGTAATAATTTCAGCTTCAGGAATGATGAATGCAGGAAGAATTAAACATCATGTTGCAAATAATATAGAAAATGCACGCAATACAATTTTATTTGTCGGTTACTGTTCTCCTGAAACACCGGGAGGAATTCTGCGCAATGGCGCGAAGCAAATAAAAATGTTTGGCGAACTAAAACAAGTGAAAGCGAGAATAGAAATTCTGGATTCTTTTTCGGCGCATGGTGACCAGAATGAGATGTTGGATTTCTTAAGCAATCAGAAGAACACGGCACAACAAATATTTCTGGTTCATGGCGAAGCAAAAGTTATGCCTGTGTACAGAGAATTTTTAATGGACAATGGATTTAACAATATTAATATGCCTAAAATTGGAGAAGAAGTAAGAATATAAACCTAAAGAGAGACACTAAAATTTCACCCAACTATGTTAGTCAAATCATTTTCAGCAGCCGTGCATGGCGTAGATGCGCGCACAATTACTGTAGAAGTCAACGCAGGAGGAACTGTTGCAGCAGGTAAAATAAATTATTTTCTTGTCGGACTACCCGACAATGCGGTAAAAGAAGGTCAACACAGAATTGAAGCCGCAATTAAGAATATTGGTTATGAATTTCCCAGACTGAAGTTGGTTATCAATCTTGCTCCGGCTGATTTAAGAAAGGAAGGATCTTGTTTCGATCTGCCAATTGCTCTGACAATTATGTCTGCAACAAAGCAGATTAATGGCGACAAACTAAAAGACTATATAATTCTAGGTGAGCTATCATTAGATGGAAGTCTACGTCCAGTGAAAGGAGTTTTACCAGTTGCTATACAAGCTCGCAAAGAAAAATACAAAGGAATTATTGTCCCTAAAGCCAATTCATTAGAAGCAGCAATTGTAAGTGAGATTGATGTAATTGGTGTTGAGAATCTGGAAGAAGCGGTGGATTTCATTCAAGGCGATTTAGAAATTAGCCCGGTTGAATTTGATACAAGAGAAGAATTTGCATTCAAGCAAAAAAAATATGATAAAGATTTTTCTGAAGTCAAAGGACAAGGGAATATAAAACGTGCATTGGAAATTGCTGCGGCAGGTGGACATAATGTAATTTTAATAGGACCTCCCGGCGCAGGTAAAACAATGCTTGCACAAAGACTTCCGGGTATTCTTCCACCGCTATCATTAAATGAAGCATTAGAAACCACGAAGATTCATTCTGTTGCAGGAATTCTTCCAGGTAATTCAGGTTTGGTTTCTATTCGACCATTTAGATCTCCTCATCACACAATTAGTGATGTTGCATTGGTAGGCGGAGGAAGTAATCCATCTCCCGGAGAAATTTCTCTAGCGCATAATGGTGTATTGTTTTTGGATGAGCTACCTGAATTCAAAAGAACGGTTCTTGAAGTATTGCGCCAACCAATGGAGGAAAGAAAAGTTACAATCTCGAGAGCAAAGCACAGTATTGATTATCCAAGCAGCTTCATGTTAATTGCATCTATGAATCCATGTCCTTGTGGATTCTATAATCATCCGGATAAAGAATGTGTCTGTGGTCCCGGTATTGTAAAAAAATATTTGTCTAGAATTAGCGGACCTTTGTTGGATAGAATTGATTTACATGTTGAAGTAACACCTGTTTCTTCCGATGAACTTCTGGTGAATGAACATGAGTCTGAGAAATCAGAATGCATACGTCAACGCGTACTTATAGCAAGAGAAAAACAAAAAGAAAGATTCTTAGAAGTAGAAGGAGTACACAGCAATGCAATGATGCAAAGCAACATGATTCAGGAAATCTGCCAAATAAATTCAGCTGGAATTACTCTTCTAAAAACCGCAATGAATAAATTGCAATTGTCTGCGCGTGCGTATGATCGCATACTAAAAGTTTCACGTACAATTGCTGATCTTGCAAACTCGGATGACATAAAAATCGAACATCTCGCAGAAGCAATTCATTTCAGAAGTCTGGATCGAGAAGGATGGGCAGGTTGATCAAGAGTCAGGAGTTAAAGATCAAGGGTCAATTTATTATGAATAAAAGATTATAAGGCTAAGTAATTCAGTATAAATAAATTGCAGGACGAATGCATTGTAAATATTTTTTAAGAATTAAGGTAATTGATTGACATGTTTCGATTTATCGCTCAACATATAAGATGAATGGATTAATACTATTCACTCGGTTATTTATCAAAAAAGATTAGTAACACTAAATTATCACTAAGGGTAATCCTTGAATTTACTAGGTAGAAACCCTGAATTTTTTAGATTTTAACACTTTTGAAAAATTCTTGTAGTACATTTGAAAATTGAGTTTCAAGATTTAGATCTAAAAATTTAGTTGTTGATATTTGGTTATAAGAAACGACGAAATTTAAATTAATAGGGTCAATTAAGTTAAAGTGGTAATTTGTAAAGACTTATATTATTGCATTTTATATTTTTTTGAAAAATATTTTAAAAATGTAAAAGGGCTCGATGATTCTAAGGTGGTTAAATTTGTTAAACAATAAATTTGTAAAAATGAAACGCTATAAATTTTTATATGTATTAATGCTTATTATTTATAGTGTTTCATTTTCTCAGAGACAAGATTATAATTTTATTACAGGTTATGATAGTTTCAATCCAGGAAGTGATTCCTTGATTGGAACATCTCTGTTTTCTTTTGACAATGAGACATTGAGTCTAAAGAAATTCTTGGTAGAAGCAAATTTTAGAAGAAGTAGTAGTTTTATTTCTAATCCGGATGGAAAATTAATATATTATACAGATGGATTCAGAGTCTGGGGTGAAGATCATCGATTAGTCCCAGGATTGGAGGAATTAAATAGAGACAACTATTTCTGGAATTCGAGTACTGGGTTTAACGTGGCCCAACAAATAATTATTCTTCCTAATGAACCGTATTATAATATAGTTTATACATTTTTTGATAAGCCAGTGGCTGATACAATAATAAGACCGAATATTTTAAGATCTACTCTAATCTCTAAAGAAGGCATTACGACAAAAATTCATCACAAAGATCTAAATGTGGATACTAACAGATATTCTTTCGGAATGTTAACTGCCACAAGGCATGCTAATGGGCGAGATTGGTGGTTGATAGCTCCTTTAATGTATTCACCAGATTTAATGGTTTACATTATTGAAAACAACAAGATAAGTTTGCATCATCGTGAAAAATTGGATTTACCTTCAGCGAGCAATGGGACTGGAACTACTTGTTTTAGTCCTGATGGTAGTGTCTATGCATCTGTCAATTTCTATTCAATATTTAAAACAGGTGGAATATTAAGTTTATATGACTTTGATCGATGTAATGGCAAAATTCAGAATAAAAAGGTTGCTTTGTTAACTGATTGGGGAGGTACTTCAGGCTTGGCATTTTCTTCAAATAACAAATATTTGTATTATAATACTACGTGGTCACTATTTAGAATTAATACATCGGATTCAAATCTTGAAAATAATTTAATTAGAATTGATAGTGCCAATGCTAAAGTGGATGATCCTTTTGCTTGTGTTTTTGGCTTTATGTATTTAGCACCTGATGGAAAGATATATATGACTTCTGCGGGCCCTTTGAATTGCCTTAGTGTAATAGACTATCCAGATGAAGATGATATTTCTCAAATTGGATGGAGAAGAGATGGAATACGAATTCCAACGTATAACGCAAGAGGTTTAACTAATATTCCATATATTAGATTAGGACCTGCGGATGGAACAGAATGTGATAGTCTAGGGCTTAACTCATTTCCTTTGGCCCGATTTAGGTTTGAAATTGATACTCAGAATAATGGAAAGGTGAGGTTTGTTAATTTGAGTGATTATAAGCCTAAGCAATTCACTTGGAGTTTTGATGATGGTTCTTTTTCAAGTGAAAAGTCTCCATATAAAATATATAACACCACAGGAAATTATAATGTTTGTCTAACTGCAGTGAATGAGTTTGGTTCTGATAAAACCTGCAAATCTGTAGATATAATATTGACAAATAAAAGTAAGGATCTAAATCCTATCAATAATAATATTACAGTATATTATGAGAAAAATGCCATAAGAATTATTAGAAAAAATAATTCTATTTCTGAACTATTACAATTAACTATATCTAATATATCAGGTCAAATTCTGTATAAAAGTTTAATAGAAGAGGAAAAAACTTTAGCACAAATAAATAGTCTAATTTCAGGAATTTACTTTTATCAGATATTCAATACTAGCAAAGTACTTGATATTGGTAAGATTGTTATATTAAAAGAGTAGTGTTTTTTAGTTTTTACACTATCCTAATCCTTTAAAAAATAATTTATTTATTGATATTGAACTTGAAACTGACGAAGAATTTATGAACTTGAGAATATTGAATTCATTGTATCCGTCCTAGGAACAGCATATTGTGCATGAATGAGGTATACGATACATTTGCAAAAAAAAGTAAATGAAAAAATATTCGTTTGAAAGTATCCAGAAGGCATTAAAAGAAAGTGGGTTAAAACTTAAGGATTGTTTGGAATCGGTTAAGCTCCCAGTACATAAATATTATTATGAGAAACAAAAACATGATAAGCGAGCAACCAAATCAAAAGATCAATTTATAGCAATTTCACCTGAACCGATTCAAGATGTACCAGAGCAGTTGATTGTTGAATATCCAAATGGTGTCAAGTTGCATATTGGGTCTAAAGCTCCCATTGATACAATCAGGATGTTGATTCATATATGATACCATTCACAAGTGGTCATCGATATTTTGTATATAGTGGAATTGTAGACTTCAGGAAAGGATATAATGGATTAAGTGGTGTGGTCAAGTCAAATATGGAATCTAATCCATTCAATGGAGATGTTTATATTTTTTTCAACAAGAGAAATAATCAAATTAGAATGTTAGTGTATGATTCAGGTGGATTAGTTATATTAAGTAAACGACTAGAAAAAGGTACTTTTGAAAACAGTAAATCTGAATCTTCACAATCAAAAATTAATATAACATGGACACAATTGATGTGTATTTTGGAAGGAATAAAACTATCAAGCATAAAGTATAAAAAAAGATATCATGGCTGTGAAAAAATAAATACAAACATTGAAAAAATAAATGCATAATTACTATGACATATTGTAAATAAAGATGATATTTGTTTTGTGTTAAAGCAAGAAATATCAAATCAAAAAATAGAAATCAGTATTGAGGAAATACTAAAGCAGAACACGGAATTTAAAATTGAAAATGAAAAGCTAAAGCACGAATTAGATTATTTTAGACGAGTAATATTTGGAAAAAAATCAGAGCGATTTATTAGCAATGAACCCCCTCTTCCACCCAATACATTATTTTCTCAAAACGTCGAATTAATAGAAGAAAATAAGTTAGAAAATCTATCAGAAGAAATAGTTATCACAAAACAAAAAACGGTTCGTAAAAAAGGTGGACGTAAAGAATTGCCATCACATTTGCAACGAGTTACAACTGTAATTGAACCAGAGGGTCTAACAGAAGACATGAAGTTTATTGGAACACTGGTTACCGAAGAATTGGAATACAATCCAGGTGTGATGTTTGTTAGGAGAACAGAAAGACCTAAATATGTCAATCCAATAACTCAGAAGATCGTTATTGCAGATATGTCTTCAAGGCCTATAAATAAGTGTATTGCTGGCCCACAAATGATGTCTCATGTGATCGTACAAAAATATATGGATCATTTGCCTTTGTATAGACAGCTACCAATGTTTAAAAGAAATCACAATGTGGATCTCTCTAAATCTAGTTTTGGTCAATGGGTAAGTCAGTATGTTGAATTATTAACCCCGATATATGATGCTTTAGTCAAAACAACATTAAGCAGTAATTATATACAGAATGATGAGAGTCCATACAAAGTACAAACTGAAGAGAAAAAAGGGAATACTCATTTAGGATATATGTGGGCTACTAGGGATCCACAAAACAATTTAGTTGTTTTTTCATATCAAAAAGGAAGAAGCAGTGAGCATTTACATAATCATATAAGTTCATTTAGAGGAATTATCCAAGTAGATGGCTAAGCAGTTTACGATCAATTAGAATACATCAATGGAATAAACATAGTAAGTTGCTGGGCTCACACACGAAGATATTTTGAACAAGCGTTAGAAAATGATAAAGAACGAGCAGAATATGTTTTAAAGAAGATTCGAAAACTCTATCTGATTGAACAAAGGGCCAGAGATGAAAACATGAATATAGAAAGTAGAAAAAATTTAAGACAATCAGAAAGCAAGTCTATCTTGGATGAAATTAGAGATTATTTAGAAAAAAATGTTAATTCAATATTACCAACCAGTGCCATTGGAAAAGCATTTGCATATACACTCAAGCGCTGGGACAAATTAACAAAATATGTCGAACTAGGCCAAGTTGAAATTGACAACAACTTAGTTGAAAATGTAATAAGACCAATTGCCTTAGGTCGTAAAAATTATTTATTTGCTGGATCCCACGAAAGTGCACAGCGTGCTGCAATGATTTATTCACTATTAGGAACGTGCAAAATAAATAATATTAATCCCATGGAGTGGTTGCTTGACATATTCCTTAGAATTAATGATCATCCCATTAATCAAATTGATGACTTGCTACCACACAATTGGATAAAAGCTATCTCGTAGAATTGATATGCACTTGCTAGGACGGATACATCATTTTATACACGAACAACTAGATTCAGCACTAATTTACATTGACTTGATTCCAAATACAAGTGAATTTGTAGAATTTAAAGAGATACAATTGCTTAATATAGATTTTATGAATTCAAATCCAACAATAACTCCTTTGGACTCAATTCTATTAACGGAAATTGCAAATAGTAATAGTATTAATCGAGGATTTGCTAGAGGCATACTTTTAAGGGAATATAATATATTGATTAACGATCCTCTTCCATTAGAGGAAAGCTTAGAGCCCCAAATAAAAAAGGAAATTAATGGTTATAAAGTAATTGAACTAGTTAATGGCCAAAACGTTATACTTGTAAAAGATCCTCAAAAAATAAAGAAAAATATTTCAATTTTTGATATTCTAGGAAGAAAAAGATTTGAATTAGAAACTTCATCTGAAGTTTATGAAATCGAACTAAGTTATCTTCCAAAAGAACTATTGATAATTGTTGTTGAAAGTAAAAATGAGATCCAGTCGAGGTTAATATATAATTTAAAATGATGAAGTATTACTTATTAAGTTTTTTTTTACTCAACATAATTACGTCAAATGGACAAAATGTTTCAAAATCTATAGGATTTGGAAATTTAACTAAAGAATACGCATTAGGGTGTATAGAGGTTGATGGAGATTTATTAATCAGCGCAATTGTTAGATGTAAGCTTGATGAAGATGTACCATCAGAATTTTGTAATTGCATGCTAAGAATAAGGCCTAATGGTGAAGTAGTTTGGAAAAAATTAATGGAATTTTCCACGGATTATCACTCCCAATTAACAGGGCATGTTAACATGCATAGAAGTGGTGATAGCATCATTGTTTCTGGTATGTCACGAATGGGAGAAAAATCTTATACAAGAATAAATATTTGCCATATTAACGGCTATTTAATCGATCAAATAGATTTAGAAACAGAAAATTTTTCTTGGCATCAGGGTATGCTTTTCAAGAATAACACATATATACTATTAAACAAAATTGAAAATATTTCTGATCCTTCTTTAAACTTCCAAATATTAAGGCTTAACTCGGAATTCAGAAAAATAGATAGTGTAACAATAAAATCAAAATATATTACTAATGGTGGAAATATTCTTATAGATTCGAATAATAATTACATAATAGGAGCTTGGGGAGGCAACTTGATATATTTAACAAAATTGAATAATGAGTTGCAGTTAGATTGGCTGAAAATAGTAAGGACTGTGAAGTCTCTTGTATTTGGACTTACATATGTAAGTAATGGCCCAAATGGTAATTTTTATTGTTGTAGTCCTATTGAAAACGAGTTTAAGCAAGGAGTTAATGCAATTGAAGGTATTGGAGTATTTTTAATATCAGCTGATGGAGAAGTTAAATGGAAGCTTGAATATAATGGTTGGTATGATATTGAATGTTATGGGATAAAGACATTGGAGAATGACGACTTACTTGTTTTTGGTACAGTTAATACTTATGATATAAAAAACATTAGCCCAGCGTGGGTTGCAAGAATTTCGAAAGATGGGAAGATAATCTGGAATAAAATAATTATAGATTCTAGATTTAAACATATTAATCATATTATTACAAATGTTGCAATTGATAAGATAAATTCAAACTTTCTTTTTACAGGCGTTATTACAGATACTTTCCCAGACCATTACCCGACGGAAAAAAATCCTAATGTTTGGTTTTTAACACTTGATAAGAATGGATGTTACAATGGTAACTGTGCTGATACAATAATAATAGAAGATAAAATAGTTAATAGTATTGACAATTCAAATTTCTTAAGTGATGATGTGGTAGAGTTCTATCCTAACCCTATACAAGACCACTTAAACGTAAAATTTAAATCAAGAGAAAAAAGAGTTTTACAAATCTGCGATAATTTTGGAAAGGTAGTTTATAATATTGAAATAAGAGAAGATCATATAAATCTAAATCTTAATTTTTTGAATAGTGGAGTTTATAATTTTTATTTTATTGATGCAAAAGGTGAAAAATCTGAGAGATTTAATGTATTAAAGAAATAGATTAATTTAGTTGTTAGTTAGTAAAAGAATAATAAACAGAATTTTTAAATTCATATTCTGTTAGGTTAGGAAATGGTTGTCAACTTGTAAAATGAATATTATTCTATAATTCAAATTCACATAAAGTAATAAAAATTCTATAAATAATTAGAAAATATCCAATGAATAAACTTACTTTAATTCTGAGTATCTTACTAG
>JABFRV010000100.1 GCA_013140975.1 Saprospiraceae bacterium | reverse complement strand
AGGTTTTATTAATCATATTTTTATTTTATCTGCTTGAATCTCAACTAGTTCTGCTGAATTGTTATTATTAACAACCAGAATTAATGGATTTCCTATGTAAGTCTTCCTGATTAAAAAAATGTTTCTAACGTCTTTATCTAAATAAAGCCCTGAATCATTGGGTGAAACTGCCTCAAAACTAAATTTTCCCTTACTTTTCATATATAATCCTACTCCTGCATCAGCATTTCCAGTTTCAACTTCGGAAACATTAAAATTTCCTGCTATCAATAAATCCTCAAGCCCATCTTTGTCTAGATCTTCATAAATGATTCCATTAATAGGAGAGATTTGTGCCCTGTTTTCTAAACTTCTCAGTTCAAAATTTCCATTGTTATTTATAAGAAAGCAACTGGCGAATGTCTTGGCTTCATAGTGTAAAGCATCAGTAAGCATTTCTCCATATACTTCTTGTAAAGTTGACTTGCCAAAAGTATCATAATTTTTAAATTTATCTAAAATCATTGGCATCTGCTCGCTACTGCATTGGCGACCTCTGACCGGGAATAATTTACCATCCTTTTTATATTGGCCTAGAATAATATCGTATTTGTTGTTTTTATCAAAATCACCGGCATATATTTGAAATGGCTTACTTAAAGTAGTTCGATACTTATAATTTAAACCGTGGTTTCCGACAATAAAGTCCAAATCCCCATCCTTATCTAAATCTTTGGCTACAATCCGATTCCACCATCCTGAGGTATTATTCAAGCCCAATTCTGAAGTCTTATTTACAAGAACATTATTAGAATTAATAAATGGTGTAATATTCATCCATTCTCCAACAATTATAAGATCCATCTTCTTGTCACCATTAATATCGCACCATTCTGCATCTGTGACCATGCCTATTTGTTCTAGTCCAGTAGACCATTCATTCGTTACATTTATAAATTTACCTTTATCGTTACGAAGCAAATAAGACTTACCCGGAAAAGGATATTTTCCAGGCACATGTCTACCTCCAATAAATAAATCAAGGTCACCATCCTGATCAAAATCAATTGACTTGACGCATGATCCTGAACCTGTAATTATGGGTAGATTATTGGTTTTTGAGAATACCCCGGAACCATCATTAACATATAGACGATCCTGATACATTTGTGAATCTTCCCATTCATTTCCACCTGATACAACATATAAATCCAAGTCTCCATCTGAATCACAATCAAAAAACAATGCGCCAACATCTTCATACTTTTTATCTTGTTCAAACGCAGCATTTTCAATTGGCTTAAATAAACCAGATTGGTTTTGAATAAATAATTGACCGGCTTGTCCGGCTGCGCCGCCAATGTAAAAATCATCAACACCATCTCCATCAACATCGCCTACAGTTGCTGCTGGTCCAAATTGACTCATTTTATGTGGTAGTAATATTTGGCGTTTATGGTAATCATCATAATCATTTTCAGTATGGATATATTTAAAATCCATTGACTGGGTAACGTCCTTGAATAATTTAGGACTATTATTATTATTTGCGATTTCCCGATTACCACTCGCATTATCAATGTCGATTTCTAAAATCTTATCAACTTTAACATTTTTTATCGTTTGTGATTTTCCATTTAACCAATTTACTGTTAGTTCATCAATAGTTTTAATATCTCCTAGACCTACATACACATAATCATCCGTTACAGATTGATATCCTCTTGATGTATAAAGTTCATTACTTATTATTTTTCCATTTGCTTTTACAATTACTTCTGCATTTAAAATATTGGAATAATTTTTTGAAATTAATTTAATTTTTAAGAAATGATTACTTGATCTTTCGATTGCGTTATTCTTATAAACCAATGCTTCATCATCTATATTATTTACAACCAGATCTGCATCACCATCATTATCAAGATCAGCATATGCGGCACCAGAAGAAAAACCTGCAAAATTCAAAGTAGATTCTGCAGATTTATCTTTAAAAGTTAAGTCTCCATTATTCTCATAGTAATAGTTAGGTACTTTAGTAGCAGCCATCGCTAAATTTTGCTGGCGAAGAAAACGTAATATAGCATCAGATTTTTCACCATTCTTAGACATTTGCTCGGCGTGCTTTAACAAGGGTTTGAAAAAATCCTTATTTAAAAAATCACGATAATATCCATTAGAAACAAATACATCTTTATTCCCATCTAAATTAAAATCGTTAAACAATACACTCCAACTCCAATCTGTATTATGTATTCCCGACATCTGGCCGATCTCGCTAAACTGATTATTTCCATTGTTAAGTTGTAAAACATTGCGCATATATGCATGATGATAACCCAACGCAACCATTCTCCAAAATCTTTCGATATCCATTGAAGCCATATTTACTTTTTCCCGGTAATTATCTTCAGCCAGCATATCTAAAACAAAAATGTCTCGCAAGCCATCATTATTCACATCCGCAACGTCGATACCCATGCTACTAAGGCTTGTATGTTTTACACTTTTATTTATAACATTTGTAAATTTACCATTGCCTTGATTCTGAAAGAAATAATCCGGCTGTTCATGATCAATAGATATATAAATATCTACTAGCCCATCTCCATTAATATCTGAAGTTGCAACACCTAATGTCCAACCATAAGTTAACAATCCAGATTCAATTGTTACATTCGTGAATTTATTATTTCCATCATTTCTAAATAAATGGTTAGAGTACTCCATATTTGGTTTTGTCCAATAATTATAATGATACGATTCTGTGCCCATTCTTAGAGGTGGATGATTACCTACAAATAAATCTAGATCATTGTCATTATCATAATCAAGGAAAGATGCGCAAATACTATAACCGTTATCATTTATTCCAAACTCTTTTGCTTTTTCAGAAAAAGTGTTATTTCCATTATTAATAAAAAATAAATTTTCACGCAAAGATGGATCCCCACCTTCATGAAAAGATTTGCACAAATAAATATCCTTCAATCCATCATTATTAATATCTGCAACAGCACCTCCCGTAAACCATCCATTATACTTTCCAATTCCTGAAGACTCAGTAATGTCTTCAAACTTAAATCCTCCTTTATTCAAATATAATTTATTTCCAGCTTGATTAGCTGTGAGTAAAATATCTGTTAGATTGTCATTATTAATATCCACAAGAATTACTCCACCTCCATTAAATACATTTATGTATTCCAAAGGATTCGGAAGATTTGCAGGATCTAACTTATTGATGAAAGTAACCTTTGACTGAGAAGATGGGATTCGTTCAAAAGAACTTAGACTTGAATTTCCGCGCGAACCAGAATTC
>JABFRV010000137.1 GCA_013140975.1 Saprospiraceae bacterium | reverse complement strand
ATTACGGATTGACTTATTTTCTTCGAGAATCCAACAGAATAGAATCAGTTCTATCTAGATAATAAATTGTTGATGTATTTGCTGTGCACATTAAGTTTTAAGAGTAAATAAGTTATCTGTAGAAAACTTGTAACTGTCGTGATTGGTGGAAGAACATACAATTTGTATCCAAGATCTTTCTATGACTGCAGTTCGCTGACTTTTTGCCTCTCCAAAGCATTAACGCTTCATTTGATTTTAGATAGAATTAATAATTTGGTAATATTGGAAACCCTCATGCCAGTAAGCGAACTTGTACTTTTGAGGGACAATAGTCACCGATTATTTTGGTGTCTAAAATCAATCAAAATTGAAATAAATCATATGAAATCATTTGTAACTCTTTCTTTTTTCTGCATCATAATCCTGGTATCCTGTGGCGGTCCGTCTAAAGAAAACAAATCTTTGACCATCAAAGGTAGCGACACAGTTTTACCCATAGCTCAAAAGACTGCTGAGCAATTTATGAAGGCATCAGCCGGTGCTTCTATAACAGTAGTTGGCGGTGGAAGTGGTACCGGAATTACTGCACTTATGGACGGCAACACGGATATCGCAATGTCTTCCCGAGATCTGAAATCTGAAGAAGTTTTAAAATTGAAAACCAAAGGAATCAATCACCAATCAGCCATCATCGGAGTAGATGCTTTGGCAGTGATTGTTCACAAAGAAAACAAGGTCGAAAAACTTACCAGAGAGCAACTGGAAGGAATTTTTACTGGTGTCATTAAAAATTGGTCTGAGCTTGGTGGAGATAATATGGAGATTGTCTGCTATTCAAGAGAAAACAGTTCTGGCACGTATGAATTTTTTAAAGAACACGTAATGGATAAGAAAAACTATAGTGCTACAGTATTGAACATGCCTGCAACTGGAGCTATTGTTCAATCTGTAAGTCAAACCAAAGGTGCCATCGGTTATATTGGTATGGCATATATCACACCTGAAGTTAAAACAATTCAGGTTTCCTATGATGGTGGAAAGCAGTTCTTTGCACCCAATTTTGAAAATGCAATGAACAAGAGCTATCCCATTTCCCGACCTCTGTTTTATATTTATAAAGAAAATCCGTCAGCAAGCCTAAAGGCTTATCTAGATTTTTGCGTGTCTCCAGAAGGGCAGAAGATCGTGAAGGAAATCGGTTTTCTACCAGTTCAATAATTTATTTGGATGGCCGGAATTGTTGAAAAAGGAATAGAAGCCATCATTAAGGCTAGTGGGTATTTTACCTCTCTGATCGTATTACTGATAGTTCTATTTCTATTCCGGGAAGGAATTTCCTTTCTTGGTTCCGAACCCATCGAAGAAGGCTACGCTTTATATACATCCAAATCCAATCCCGTTCAAAAAGTTACTGCCACACAGATCAAAGACATTTTTGATCAGAAGATCCTCTTATGGTCAGAGCTCGGTGGATCAACAGACAGCATTCGCAGATATGAGCTTGATGATCTTAAATCCATTTTTTCAGAATCTGAATTGGAAAAAAATTTTGAAAACGGTGCTAGCTGTGTCAGAAAATTAACCGACAGCATTCCTGGAAGCTTGATATTGATTCCCAAAGCCGCGATTGCATCAGAAGATGGATTGCATAAGGTTCATACAGATAAAATTGATCTTACGGAATTTCTAAGTGGCAAAGAATGGTTTCCCACCGCAAAGCCTGCGGGACTCTTTGGTTCGCTGCCCCTATTTCTGGGCACACTCCTTGTGAGTCTGATGGCTATTCTCATCGCACTTCCATTTGGTATGGCGGGCGCGATTTACCTTGCTGAAATTGCCGATCAAAAGATTCGTAATATTTTGAAGCCCCTGATCGAATTGCTCTCTGGAATACCATCTGTAGTGTATGGATTTTTTGGACTGGTTGTTATTGTTCCGTGGATTCAGAAAACACTTGGATTGCCCGTTGGTGAATCAGCACTGGCAGGAAGCATCGTTTTAGCGATCATGGCCTTGCCTACAATTATCACAGTATCCGAAGATTCTATCAGAACCATTCCTTCAGATGTAAGACAAGCGAGTCTCGCATTAGGCGCCTCGCAATGGCAGACTATTGTCAGAGTATTAATTCCCTATGCAGCTTCTGGAATTGGAGCTGCTGTCATACTCGGTATCGGAAGAGCCATGGGAGAGACGATGGCTGTGCTCATGGTAACCGGTAATGCAGCAGTAATTCCGCACGGTCTTGCACATCCGGTACGGACGATTCCTGCAACAATTGCTGCTGAGCTCGGAGAAGCTCCTTATGGTGGATTGCATTTTAAAGCCCTTTTCGCCTTAGGATGTATTTTATTTTTAATCACTTTTATCACTAATTATATCGTGGACTCCATTTCGAGAAAACGGAAATTAAAATAGTCTTATGATAACGTTTCCGGAAAATGCAGACTTGAAAAAAAAATGGACCCAGATCGTCTTCTTCTGGACGGCCAGAATTCTTTCTTTTGGAGTCATTCTCGTTCTAATTACTATTCTCTATTTCATTACGTCTAAAGGATTTGAAGTCATCAGTTGGGATTTTCTTACTGAAAATCCAAAAGATGGAATGAACGCAGGAGGAATTTTTCCCGCAATCATCGGAACACTTTATCTGATTATCGGAAGTATGATTATTGCTTTTCCAATCGGAGTGTTGGCAGGAATTTATGTCAATGAATATGCTCGCAATGGAATTGCCAAAAGAATCATACAAATTATGACAAACAATCTATCGGGAATTCCTTCAATTGTGTTTGGATTATTTGGAATGGCTCTGTTCGTCAATTACCTGAATTTCGGAGCATCCATAATCGCTGGATCGCTCACTCTAGCGCTTCTCAGTCTTCCCCTGATCATTAGAACTACAGAAGAAAGTTTGAAAGCAGTTGATAATACTTTTCGACATGCAAGCTATGGATTGGGTGCATCTAAATTATACACCATTCGTAAAGTTGTATTGCCGATAGCCTTCCCCAATATTATCACTGGTTTGATCCTTAGTATCGGAAGAGTCTCTGGAGAAACCGCGCCTATCCTCTTTACGGCTGCAGCATACTTTCTGCCCCGTTTACCACAATCCCTCACTGATCAGTGTATGGCTTTGCCATACCATCTTTACGTGATATCCACGAGTGGTACTGATCTTGACAAAGCCCGACCAATGGCATATGGCACTGCGCTGGTTCTTGTCATGATTGTTTTGTTGGTTAACGGACTCGCAGGACTGTTGAGAAATTATTTTGCAAGGAAAGTAAAAATGAAATAATGGTTCCCAAAATTATAACCAGAAACGTTGACTTATACTATAGCAGTTTTCAGGCATTGAAAAATGTATCCATTGAAATTCCTGAAAAATCTGTCACCGCTTTGATCGGACCTTCGGGTTGTGGAAAATCAACTTTTCTTCGATTGTTCAACCGCATGAACGATCTGATAGATAAGGTAAAGATCAGTGGAGAGATCCTCATCGACGATCGGAGTATTTACAAGATCCGTAGTTCAGAAATTGATAATCTCCGCAGAAAGGTGGGCATGGTATTTCAAAAACCCAACCCTTTTCCAAAGAGTATTTTCGAAAATGTGGCATACGGTCTTCGTGTCAATGGTATCAACGATAGCCAACTCATAGCCAATCAGGTCGAACGATCTTTGAAAAATGCTGCACTTTGGGAAGAAGTCAAGGACAAGTTGAAAAAATCTGCTTTCGAGCTTTCCGGTGGTCAACAACAAAGACTTTGTATTGCTAGAGCATTGGCCGTTGAACCCGATATCATTCTTATGGATGAACCCGCTTCAGCGCTCGATCCCATCTCGACTGCCAAAATCGAAGAACTGATCTTCGATCTCAAAAAAGATTATACTATTCTAATCGTAACGCACAACATGCAACAGGCTGCCCGTGTTAGCGACTACACCGGTTTTTTTCTCAACGGAGAACTGATTGAATTTAATGAAACAAAAATGATCTTTACCAATCCAAAAAATTCCAAAACCGAAAGTTACATTACTGGTAGGTTTGGATAATACCATTTAAAATTTTTGAATATGACTCATCTGGATTCTGAAATCACCACACTCAAAAACGAACTCGGCTATATGTGGGAACTTGTCAATAGCCAACTGGATAAGACCGTTCAGTCTCTCACCGCATTTGATAAGGATCTCGCTCTCGAAGTGCAGGAACATGAAAAACGAGTCAATGCCATAGAAATCAATATAGACAAAGCCTGTGAAGACTTCATTGCTCTCTATCAACCGGTTGCCACGGATCTGAGGTTTGTACTATCGACACTTAAAATCAACAATAATCTGGAGCGAATCGCTGACATCGCTTGCGGAATTGCAGAATTCATCAGCGACGTGGACACAGGATTCAATCCCGATATTCTCGAGCACATGTCCGCGCTTCACATGTTGTCCTTAAGTGTTGAGATGGTCAAAGATCTCAAAGAGGCCCATCAACATGAGAACACCGCATTAGCAAGAACCATTTTTAAAAGAGATAAGGTACTGGATTCCATCAACGATAAGGCCAGCAATCTCGCTATGGATTGCCTTGATCGCTTTCCCGATCAGCGCAAGCATACTCTTCATGTATTGTCGATCATTCGAAAGATCGAACGCATAGGAGACCAGAGTAAAAACATAGCTGAAGAAATCATCTTCTACCTTGATGCCAAAGTCATTAAACATAAGAAAAAGAAGAAAGAGTAGAAAGAACTGCATATTTAAAAATTGCTTCAATTTTTTTTGGAAGAAGACTAAATTATAAGAACCATTTAGTTTAGCTTCGTTCTCAACCGGGAGTTTAATAAAGACTTTTGACATTCCAGTTCCTACCACTTATGCATCTTCGGATGACCACTTTGAAATCATATTAAAAAATCTGGGTTAAAGACGAAAAGTAACGAACGCCATAACGTTGGTATCGCCAATACGCTAACCCCTGGTGTGTTATTATTGATTAAGCCAGATGATCAAAGAATTATTCGATATGATTAACTTGCATTATATTTTATGAATAAAAAGAATTTATTATTGCTTCATGGCGCCTTAGGCTGTAAAAAACAGTTTGAGTCTTTAAAAGAATTACTGGCTAATGAATTTAATATTTATGATCTGAATTTTGAAGGTCATGGAGGAAGATTAAGCGATAAAGAATTTTCAATAGATTTGTTTGCAAAAAACACATTAGAATATATTCAGGAAATTGGCTTGGAACGGACAAATATTTTTGGATATAGTATGGGGGGTTATGTTGCTCTCAAATTGGCAAGCGAGAACTCAGATTTTATTGAACGAATAATAACGTTAGGAACAAAATTTAATTGGAATAAGGAAGTAGCTGAAAAAGAAATTAGAATGTTGGATCCGATCAAGGTAGAAGAGAAAGTTCCTTCTTTCGCAAAGCAATTGGAGAACTTACATTATCCATGTGATTGGAAAGAAATAATGAATAAGACATCCAGGATGATGATAGATTTGGGCAATGGGAACAAATTAAGTGATGACAATCTCAAGCAAATATCAATTCCTACATTAATTGGGGTAGGGGAGCTTGATAATATGGTAACAGTTGAAGAATCAAAGAATGTTTCAGATCTGTTGCAGAATGCAAAATTAAGGATTCTTGAAGGATTTAAACATCCTTTAGAATTGATTCCAATGGATAAATTGGCGAAACTAATTTTAGATTTTACAACAAAAGATTAAAAACACCCAACAATGCAATGAATCATTTTACTTCATAATTCCAATTATAACCAAGCTGTTTACAGTCAGTTTGCAATACAAGCAGTTATAAACACAGACGATATAGCTAATAAATTAAACGAACTGTATTAACTTTGACTGAATATTAAAAAAATTAGAAAAATGGAAAGTAAAAAAGGAATAAACATAATATTTGTATAGTTTGCATTTATATTTGGTTTGACATTGTATAAGAATATTGACTTTAACAATTTTACATTTAAAGAACCAGTATTAGATACAATTTATGGAATTGCATTTATAATATCTATATACTTGATTTTTAAAGACTATAAAAAACGAACGTAACAATAAAAAACTACACTAACAGCTCCTGCAAGCATGCAAAGGATTTCACGCCAAGTCGGAACAAGTTATCAGTCTTTTTAATAGAAATTGATACATTTGAAGTTTGGATCTGCGAAATAAATGTCGTGAAATAATATATTGTTGGCCAATGGCAGTAAGCCGTTATTCTAATTATAAGATCCCCCCGTTTCTAAGACAGCAGGTTTGCCATAATTTTATTTATAAATCATAAAAAAACCTAAAATGTGAATAGTACATTTGCTCGATCTGTGACTTTTAGTAATAGCTTTGATTTGTTTAAAAAAAACGATTTAACTGACCTTAAAGAATAATATATTATTATGCCATACTTAGATGAATATTCTGGAAAGTGGACCTCATCTCAAGCCAGACATTTATTGAGGCGAACCACCTTTGGGCCTTCTATACAAATGGTAAATACTGCCATCAATTTAGGAATTAAAGGTACCATTGATCAACTATTTGCCCCATTGCCCATGCCTTCTCCTCCATTAAAATCCATTCCAGACGGAACAGGAAGCAATCAACTCGATGATCCGAGTGCGGTGTATGGCACAACTTGGGTAAATGCAGCCCCTTTTCCGAATGTTAACCCTCCCATGTACCGTAATCGGATACTTCGTTCCAGAAGCAAATCACTTTATTCTTGGACTGTATTACAAATGCATTACACTGAAATCTCAATCAGAGAGAAATTGGCTTTGTTTTGGCATAATCATTTTGTAATTGGAGATGTTACAATTCCTCACAGGGAATTTTTATATTATAACCGATTACGAAGTTTTTCTACTGGCAATTTTAAAGAGCTTACAAAAGAAATAACTATAGATTCCGGTATGCTGTTGTATTTAAGCGGAGCTGAAAATACAAACGTTGCACCAAATGAAAATTATTCAAGAGAACTTTTAGAATTATTCACAATTGGAAAAGGGAAATTAGCAGGACCGGGAGATTATACCAATTATACAGAGGCAGACGTCGTGGCAATGGCAAAAGTACTTACAGGTTGGCAAGTTCCTCCTATTTCCAATGCCAATGCGTTGATCGGACAGTTTACTGCAAATAGACATACATTGGGTAACAAGCAATTGTCTTCGCGCTTTAATAATTCTGTAATTTCAGAAAACGGTAAACAGGAATACAGAGATTTAATAGATGTAATTTTCAAACAAAGTGAATGTTCTCGCTTCATTATGAGAAAATTATATCGCTGGTTTGTTCATTATGACATTACAGCGGAGATAGAAAAGAATGTTATTGAACCCCTTGCAACTATTTTGAGAAACAATGATTACGAAATAGCGCCTGCTTTAAAAGTTTTATTAAAATCGGAACACTTTTATGAATCAACAGCTTGTATGATAAAGAGTCCGATTGATTTAATGATGTCCGTCTCAAGGGGTTTAGGAATAACTCCGCCAAAAGGAGAAGTAGAAGATGAATACGACCATGCTTATCATCATTATATTATGAGTGCTGATTTAGAGCAAGCACTTTTTTTTCATCCAAATGTAGCAGGTTGGAAAGCATATTATCAAGAGCCACAGTTTGATAAATTATGGATCAATAATTTACTTCTTCCTAAGCGTCATGAATTTTGCAGACTCATGGTAGAGGGTGGAAGATTCAGCTACAATGACGTAAATTACACTGTTACCACGTTGGTTCCGGTATTAGATATTGTGAAAAGAATTACGGATGCTAATGACCCAAATATTCTTATAAATTCATTAGCAGAATTAATGTTCAATTATCCTATAACTGCCAACCAATTGACCGGTTTAAAAGATGTACTTATCCCTGGCTTGCCTGATTTTGAGTGGACGATTGAATACTTGGAATACCTTGCCGATTCGTCCAATAAGGCTCTTGCGGATTCCGTTGAAAAAAAATTAAGAAGCTTATTTTCAGTTATGGTAAGAATGTCAGAATTTCAAATAATGTAAATATGAAAAAGACTACGATGAAAAGAAGAGATTTTATCAGAAACTCTGTATTTGCGTCTATTCCACTTACATTAAGTGGGTTTCCATTATTTGGAATCAGTAGAATCAATACTGCATTTACTGGTGGTGACAATGATAAGATATTAGTGTTGGTTCAATTGCAAGGTGGCAATGATGGATTATCTACGATTTTTCATGCAGGACAATATGATAATTTGCAAGCTGTTCGGGGAAACATCATTTTACCCGAAAGTGCCATTTTAAATTTCCACAATGATTATGGTTTTCATTCTGCAATGCAAGGAATGAAAGATGTTTGGCAAATGGGTAATTTAGGAATCGTGCAAAACGTAGGTTATCCAAATCAAAATCGTTCACACTTTAGATCAACTGATATTTGGAATTCGGCTTCAAGTGCAGAAGAGTTTGATAGTACTGGTTGGATTGGAAGATTCTATGACTTGAATCATTCTGACTATCCTAATGGTTATCCAAATTCTGATTGTCCTCATCCATTCGCATTGACAATGGGTAAAATTGTATCCGAAACATGCCAGGGAATTAATGCCAATTATAGTTTGTCATTATTAGATCCCTTTAATCCTGGTACTGCATTGGTTAGCGCAGAAGGTAATATTCCCAAAAATTGTTTTGGTGATGCTTTGTCATTTGTAAATGAAACAGTTTCACAGACGAACGCATTTGCATCTGTCATTAGTGCTGCTGCAAATAAAGGTAATAATTTATCTCCAAAGTGGAGTAATCTAACAACAGAGCTTTCCAAAAAATTAAAAAATGTTGCCCGTTTAATTTCCGGGGGATTACAAACAAAAATTTATGTCGTACAAATTGGTGGCTTTGATACTCATGACAATCAGGTTATTGGTGGCGCTACTGCGACTGGTATTCATAATGATTTACTGAAAGAACTTTCAGATGCAATCTGTGCATTTCAAGATGACCTTAATTTATTAAAAGTAAATGACAGAGTTGTAGGAATGACCTATTCAGAATTCGGTAGAAGGATTCGTTCAAATGCGGCATTAGGAACTGATCATGGTACAGCTGCACCATTGTTTTTATTTGGCTCTTGTATAAAAAATCAAATATTAGGTAATCATCCTGAAATTGACACTCAAGTTGGAATTGATGAAGGTGTGCAGATGCAATATGATTTTAGAGATATTTATGGAACCATACTAAAAGATTGGCTTGGCTTGAAGTCGAACGAAGTCAATGATGTCATTCATCCTAATGTTCAAATATTGCCATTGTTTAAGTCAGGTTGCATAATAACAACTGCTTTAGATGAATTAGATCAAGCGAATGAATTTCAAATAAAATTGTCTCCCAATCCGGCTGACCATATTTTAAGAATAAATCTTTCCGGAGTCGAGGGGCAAACAAAGATTAGCGTTTTTGATGGAAAGGGAGGAGTTATTGATTCTTTTAAGTTTGAAAGTAATTCATCCCGAAATCAAAATATCAATTTGGATATCTCAAATTACCCCACAGGTTCATACTTTATTCACATAAGCAATCGAGTGATCTTTAAAACGAAAAAGTTTGTCAAATTATAATAAGAAGACTGATTGTAACAATGTGTATGATGTTCATTGTCAATTGTAGTTGACAATACTACTTACATGAGATCAATAAAAACCCAATCCAAAAAATCATGAGCATTCTAATTTGCAAAAAAATTATATTACCTTCTATACCTATTTATTAAAAATAAAAATTTATGATTGAGCGAATTATTTTTCTAATTATAAGCTTGCTTTTTGCTGGTAATGGCGTGTCACAACATACCTATGGAAGTTTTTACACCCATGATGCTTTCATTAACTATATCCTGTCAAAAAACCGAATAAAAAATGAAGTAATAGTTATGGTACCCGGTGCAAACTTATCAACCTATTTATATGTCACGACTCCTGATGGTAGAAAAGGTTGGGCTGATTTATTTGCAGACAAAGGGTACGATGTATATATGGTAAATGATCCAAGGTATGATTTTGCAACGGGTGGATTTGTAAAGCCATATACGGTTCCAGCCGATGGAAAAAAAGCAACACCTGGTTCACAACAAGGGTGGCAAAATGACATATGGAGCCGGTGGGGATTTGGATCTTCACAAGGGAACCCCTATCCTAATGCACTTTTCCCTACAGATTCTTTTGAATTATTTGCAAGAAATTATCCGTATTTAGGTACATCCAACGAGAGTTACACAGATGCTATACAAGCTGTTATTGATTCAACAAAAAGCGATGTATGGCTTCTTGCTCATAGTGCCGGATCAAGCAGAGCTGTAACTGCAGCCCGACAAAAGAAAGATCAAGTTAAAGGTTTAATATTGATAGAACCTGCAGGCCCGCCTGATACAGGAGACTTTCCAGATTTAAATGGATTACATATGTTGGGCATGTATGGGGATTATATAACTTCTAGAAATCAAACAAGCAGAAAGCTAGCAACTGAAGCAGCCGCAGTTCTTTTTCAGAAAGCGGGCGGTGTAGCAGATGTGGTTTCACTTCCGGAAGATTCTTTAGTTTTTGGAAATAGCCATATTCTTATGCAAGATTTAAATAGTGAGTATGTATTCAATATTATAGAGCATTGGCTTAGGCAGTTTAGCATCAGCACCGGACTTGTTGAAAAGAAACTTGATAAGAAAATCATATTTAATCTTTATCCAAATCCCGCAGACGATGTAGTATGGATTGACAACACTTCAATGAACGGACTTGAATACGAAATATGTACAACCGATGGCCGAATATTAAAAGAGTCTTTGGTTTTAAATCAAAAAATAGATTTATCGGGCACGCCAAATGGATTATTGCTCGTCAAATTCAAATATAGAGAACAAATAATAATGAAAAAAATAATAAAAAAAGGAATTGGTAGATAAGATGGAGCTAAAGACAGAGAATTAGTAACCGTTATTTCTATGGAAATAGATAATGATGACTTTCGGATGGCAACATACAACAAAGGGTTCTGGCGAAATCACGGTAAATAGATTATGCATTGCTCTGTAAAATATGATGGCAAAGACATTACTGTGCTTTATATTTACAAGGACAATAATGGTGAGTTATGGCTTGGCACACAAAAAAACGGAGCATTTAATTCAATGGAAATACGTGTGAAAAATTTAAGTTATAGAAGTACAAAAGAGTTACTTCTGAATACGAGTTTAAGAAATTGGCTGTTTACGAGTTTATTGAACATTTGGCTTAAAATAAAATTTAGTGGTGGCAGACTTTTTTATATTCGAAATTTTCAACTTCTTGTAACTGTAATCCGTTACAACCAATGCTAAATATAAAAAATACAATAAAGTTCTTACTTCTATTGTCTATTATTCCAGGGTGTCAAAGAGAAGAAATTAATACCTGTAATGATAGAATAGGATTATATAATTTTTCGAGTTATCCAATTGGAACTGCAATTGACTTTAATAAATTAGTAACTGACTCTTTATATAAATCTAAGGCTCTTGTTCAGTTCAATAGTATTACACCTGAGAATATTTTCAAGGCTGAATCTATACATCCTCAACCATTAATTTATAATTGGACTGAAGCAGATAGCTTGGCCTCTTTTTGTCAGAATAACAACAAACGATTACACGGACACACCTTGATATGGCATCAACAGTTACCGCAGTGGATTTTAGATTTTCAAGGAAGTCCTTCTGATTGGGAGCAGTTGATGAAGGACCATATTCATACAATCATAGCGCATTTTAAAGATAAGGTAAGCGCCTGGGATGTGGTGAATGAAGCTTTTAATGAAGATGGAACATTAAGAAATACCATTTGGAAACAAAAAATCGGAACAGCTTATATTGAAAAAGCTTTTTTATTTGCAAGAGAAGCAGACCCAAACGTTTTATTGTTTTATAATGATTTCAATCTTGAATCCAACCCAAACAAGTTAAACAGTGTTTTGTCCTTACTAAATAATCTTAGGAATAGAGGCGTGAAAGTAGACGGAATTGGTGTTCAAATGCACATTAATATATATTATCCGGATCCTATACAAATCGCGAATGCTTTCCACAAAATTGTTGCTGATAATTACAAGGTGCACGTATCAGAATTAGATATTTCAGTAAATCCACTTGGTAAAGATATTGATCCGAGCGAAACACTTTTTAATAAACAGGCAAATTTGCTTGGAAGCCTTGTTTTAAATTATAATCAGATTCCCAAACAATATCAACATGGAATAACATTTTGGGGTATCAGTGACAAAAATAGTTGGATCCGAAGTTTTTACAATAGAGAGGATTATCCCTTATTGTATGATGACAATTATTTGCCAAAACCCTGTTATTGCACATTAATGAAAACCTTATGAAAAGAATATTGGTCATACTCATGTGTCTGATATCTCAAGAAGTACTCATTGCTCAGGTAGCGATTGGTTATTATCCGTTTCAATCCATTTTATCTATTTCTACAAATACTGATAAACGCTTGTTTGCAGATTTAAAGCTAGAAACGAATAATTTTATTTCCAATTTCAATACAGAAATTTCAGCGAAAGTCAATATAAAAAGATTAGAACGTATAAATTATTATACTGGAATAGGTATTAGCGTGAACCCTGTGAATTCATATTCAGACCTGCCAATTATCAACGGATACTTCATTGATTTCGGCATAAGAGCTAAACCATTTGAAAAACTATATAATCTTCAAGTTGTGTTTGAAATATCACCCTATATTAACCAGGATATTGATGGTGGCAATCTAAGAACCAGACTAGGTCTTGCATGGAATTTTACTAATAAATCTGGAAAGACATAATCTCGTGAATGAAAGTAGCATTGACTTTAATAACCGTTTTGCAAAAAAAGAAGTTCATTGGTTAAATTATCATCCTGTCTAATATCAACATTTCTATTGAATTTATTGTTGCTTGTTTCGAAATCCGTATTTAGCCAAGTGGTTTAACCTTTGGTGAAATGGAAGTAAAAAACATAAGGAAAAATATATAAGTATGAAAGTTGCAATTTGGGATACGTATATAACGACAGCGAGTGGCTTAGTTATTCATATTGACATTGTTATTCCTGAAGAAGTGAAGAATGAAGCTGCTATTTACGAATATGGTAAAACGTATTTAAAGAGTATTAGTGAAACAGGGGAGATTGATGCTGATTATTGTCAATATTGCCATGTTGAGGAACCGACTGAGCAAATGGTAGATGATATAAATACGCAAGGATTTTCAATTATTCGTTTAGAAGATATACCTAAGGAACTGCCACAAAGTCCCAATCGCAGAGCTATGATTTTGCATTTGCGTGCCCATTATAAAAAATACCGTTTTGCTAAATTTAAGGATATTGCCGATTCTGAACTTTTACAAATTATTCAATCCCTATAATGCAAGTATTTCATGCTCATATTGGGCAAATGCTGCAAGGTGATTTCGAGCTAAAAGAAATTAATGTAGCTTTTGTTTTTCAAGTAAACTGCCCCGGCTGTTTTATGTATGGAATTCCGGTAATGAATGAATTGGTTGAGAAGTATGGAGAAAAAATTGGTTTTATAGGAATTTCAACTTGTTTTGAAGACTTTGATAAAAACACTTCAGAAAATACCTTAAAACTATTGCAACAAAAAGAAATGGTCGGTGAGACGAAAAAATATTTTGCCTCGAATGGAGTTTACAACTACCCACATCCTGTAAATTTCTCAGTAGCATTTGATGAAATTATGACTCCAAAGGCTTATTTAACTAAAGAAAACATAGAGCTTATTTGTAAAAGCAATCCTAACTATGATATTTGGCCTGAATGGGAAAAGAAAGCGCTGCAAGAAAAAGTTATACACTATTACACTTCGTTTGAATTTTTTGGAAAAACATTTACATTAAATCAACTCCAAGGTACGCCTTCATTTGTTGTGTTCGACAATAACAAAGAGATGAAAAAGTCATTATTTGGTTATCAATCATCAGAAGTTATTTCTCAAATAATAGACGCTTAATAGAACTTACGTAAGGCTTTACCGGATTTTTAATACTAGACTATCAGACAAAGAATTGCGACTATGCTGCTCATATTGCCAATTAAATCAAGCAGTCTGACTGAGTGCCGACAGGATCTATCATTATTTGGTGGTTCATTAGATTGTTGTAGATTTGTGATTGAAGAAAGTTCAGTGAAATATTGAAAAGCAGTGCCAGAAGTAGCCTGCTTAGGGATGCTGAAAAACGTTATCTAAAACCCTTAAGACGACATAGTATTATAAACCAATCAAAATAATAAATATGACATTTCAACTCATTAAATCAAGCATAGTCAATTTTATCAGAATTTTTTTAATCTGTCCTTTTTTAATTATCTGCTTTCAATCGGTTGGACAGGTTACAGAAAAGAACTATAAAATATACTCAGTAAAAACAGACAAAGAAGTAAGCCTTAACGACATTTCTGAGGATATGAAGAATTATGATGTTCTTTTCTTTGGTGAAGAGCATAATGACTCTGTAGCACATTATCTTGAAAACAAAATGTTTGAAATAATGTACCAGAAATTTTCCAACGACATTGCACTTTCAATGGAAATGTTTGACAGAGATGTGCAGCCAGTAATGAATGAATATCTTAAAGGATATATTCGGGACAAACATTTTACTAAAGATGCGCGTATTTGGAGTAACTATAAAGATTATAAATCTATGGTTGAATTTGCAAAGAGCAACAATTTGAATATAATTTGTGCCAATGCACCTACCCGATACACTAATCTTGCAGGCAGGAAAGGACAAAACGCATTAATGGAATTATCTGATGAATCAAAAAAATATTTTGCTCCATTGCCTTATGATACTGCTTCAGGAAGATATTATGAAAAACTTATGGCGCTCACTTCGCACGATGCATCTTCGGTTTCTGATACATCTGTAAAAAAAATGCCTGCAATTATGCCTATGGGGGGATTTAATTTAATATTAGGTCAATCTCTTTGGGATGCAACTATGGCATATTCTATTTCAGAGTATTTGAAAGAAAATAGGCAGAAAAAAGTGATGCAGGTTAATGGACGATTTCATAGTGACGAAGGATTTGCCATTGCAACACAGCTAAAGAAGTATCGTCCGGAAACGAAATCACTCATCATTTCAGCATTAACAGATGATTCATTTCCAAATATTGATTGGAGCAAACATAAACATCTTGGGGACTACATTATTGTCGCAGACCCAAGTGTTCCGAAGACATTTAAATAATAAAAAGCGACAACGATTATAAGTAAACATCGCGACATACAGTGGACAGAAAGACATCCGCTAGCATTTTATTGGCAATAGTGGGACTGACTGTAATAAACTCAATCCCGAAGATTGTCGAGATAATTCCATATTGAATAGTTGGTAAAAAACACGTAGGTATACCAGTAAAATTAAAAGAAATTAATATTTTTGGGTATTGATCACAATATGAAAGTGAGTGCAATTAACTAACAGTTGTGGTTAAAGATGGCCAATCGCTATTCAACCCCATAAATAAATTCACTTCTTTATTCCCTTCTTTGTTCGTAGTAAGCTTGTAGCAAAAAAAAATGCCTAAAGAAAAAATTGATTCTTGATAATGGCCTTTTGTATTACCAAAACTTCTTCTGGTACAAATCTGATAGGATATCATTTGTAGAAGTTAGAAATGCATCTTTATATGATACTTATATCTTTTCGTTTGATGTAGAACCAAAAAAAATTACACCAAGTGGAAGAGTTGAACAACTTATTGGAGTGATGGAAGAAGATGAGTTCAGTGTTCTTATTTATAAAGATGTAATGAGCAAATTAATATTCGAAAAATATACATATCCTACAGATGAGTTTGAGGTAATGAACGAAATGCAATCCCAGATAAATAGTTCCATAGGTAATTTTGTACAAAAATTGAAAGATAATTATCATTTATTAAGTATTAACGATGGTGAACATGGACGAGAGCCTTACCTTTTTAATACGAATAACGGAGAGCTCACATTGTTGGAAGACATAAGAACAGGTTTTTCGTCAAGTTATATGCAGGACTTTACAAAAGATCCGCAAACATCAAATATCTATTTTTCTGCAATAAAAACAGAAGGCGATCGACAACTATTTAAACTGGATGTTGAATTGTTGAACATTGAGAAGGTGATTGTTGATAGTAAATCAGATGTAAGAGCATATCCTAACCCAACGCCAGGTATAATATTTCTTTCAATAGATTATAATGTTAGTTTAACTGACTTGAATGGTAGAGTAATCACTAAAAAGCTAAACACAAATACTATTGACATTTCAAGCCAGGCATCAAGTATGTACTTCCTTTTACTTGCAGACAAAAATGAGCAATTAATAAAGGCAATTAAAGTGGTGAAAGAATAATCGGAGATAACAACATCTTTGTGTTATGGAAGGGTATGTGTGAATATTAATGATGGTGCATTTAATAGACCTTGGCGACTATTGACAACTTAGTGATCTTAAGCTGCTAAGAAGCATACCTGTAAACTGTTATACAAAATATAAAAAACAGATAAATGATAAAATCAATTTTGACCGCAATACTAATGTTTGTTAACTCATTAATTTTTGCCCAAAATCAAGGAAATTTTATTTTAGTAATAAATAATGATTCCATTCAAGTTAACCTTAATATGGAGTTTAACTACAAGACGAGTTCAGGTGAAGAGTTGAAAATGAGTATTATACAGCCTGATGTTTTAACCTATTCAGATGATTTGATTTCTTTTAGCTATGAAAAGTCGCTAAGTGTTTCAAACACAAAAATTGAAAAGGGGATTGAACAATGTGTGATTTTAAAATCTACTGGGACTGGTTTTTTGATTCAAAAAAATAAGACTATGAACCCAAGTAGCTTGACAGAATTAATGTTGAAGGAGATTACAAAAGAAAGTATGAATTATGGTTATTCGAAATCTGAGAAGGAGTTCAAGAAAAAACTAAAAAGTGGTCAAGTAATTGAAGGTATTCAGGCCACCTTAACATATAAAGACGAATAACAAGTATATACGGTTGCTACTTACGGTGAAAAAGATGAGGGCATAATCATTGTGACAATGTTGTTAAACGATCATTTTAAGGAAGATAAAGAAATAATTGAGCTATTCTTAGAATCATTAACTATTAAGAACTGATAAATTTACATATCTGCAATTATGCCTCATTTATACGATGGTAAATCTGTCAACCTTTCTCGCCAATGTTAAAAATATCCGATAAATTATTAACTTTGCAGGCAGTTTGAGACAGTTGATTTCCATATTGGTGTTATTCCTTCTGACTTGGCAGACAATATTCAAGACAGTGTTTGTTATTTATTGGAAAGCAAACCAAAGTTACATTACAAACACATATTGCGAAAACAAGGACAAACCTCAAAAGCGCTGTAACGGTAAGTGTTACTTATACAAAAAACTTAAAGCAGCAGATGAGGCGCATAAGGGCAATAGGAGCATCCCTCTCGCTATATTTAAATTGAAATCAGTTGACCTTTTTGTGCTGCAAAATTACAATTGGAGTTTTGCAAACTATATGGTTGTAGAAGATAAGTTAACTCCAATTTATAATGTTCTGAATCTTTTAACGGGATATAAAAATGCACTCTTCAGACCACCAAATTTATTTGACATATAAAACCTATTTAATAGCTATCCGATATTTCGGAGGGCTAAATTTTTTATGTTCAAAATAAATGTAAACAAAAATGACAAAAATATTTTCATTATTGGTTGTTGCTATAGTAGCAACGACTCAAGCTTATTCTCAATGTGCCTGCTGCGCTGGTGCTGGAGCAGTTTCATCAAATGCCGACTATAATAATGGTATTCTAACCTTGCAAAGAAAACAGTGGGTATTAGAAGCCTATGGCGACTACCGTACTATAAAAGAGGGTGCCGGACATCATGGACATAACGAACCTGCAGACACAACGAATGAAGAAACTTTATTAAGTAGTATGTTTATTAGTTCTTTGGGACTTCGGTATGGTATTACTGACAAAGTCACTGTTTCAGCATTCCTTCCTTATACATTCCTGCACACAGACAATGGTAACGACAATGGGATGGGTGACTTAATTCTTTTAAGTACATTTAATGTGTTTAGTAATAATAATTTCAATTTGGCTTTGCAGGCGGGTGTTGAGCTCCCGACAGGAATTCAAAAAGGTTCTAACTTTGACAATACTACTGTAGTTCTTGGTTCAGGTTCGGTTGACCCAATAGCGGGAATTGCTTTTTCTAAACTTTGGGACAATTTGGCTTTACAGGGAAGTGGATTTTACAAACATACCACAACTGGTTTTGAGAATAATTATTACGGTAGTATTTCCGTTCAGAATCTATCACTTTCGTACAGCATAAATGGAGCTAATAACTTTTGCAGTATAGACACAACTACTCAAATGACTAGGACAAATTTTAGATGGCATATATTCGGTGGATACTACGGAGAATGGTTAGACAAAATTAAAGAAGAAAATGAGGTTGATGAAAATTCTGGTTATTATTTGGGTTTTGCAACATTGGGAACAAACCTTTCATACAAGAATTGGAGTTTCCCTTTAACCTTTTCATTACCAATTTTACATCATTTAAACGGAAGACAAAATGACCCAGGATTTAGACTCCGATTAGGGATTATAAAATCGTTCTAATTCAAATAACCATTGGCTATAAAATCGGATTCGTTGTGTGGTGGCTGAATTGAATTTATAAAACTTTTCCTGATAAGGCGGGGCTACTTATAATAAATAAACAGTTTATTGTAATAGTCCTGCCCTTCAAGTAACTTAAACCAAAGTAGTTCATTCTAAATGACTCGATAACGATGAAATGAAAGAAAATTAAACTGTTGCACTTATCGAAAAGAAAAAATTATGAAATATATTTTGACTGTATCGATTTTATTTATTCTGGAATTAGCTTTTGCGCAAACACGTTATCCGGAATTTTTACAAGGGACGTGGAAAATGGAGAACCAGGAAGTTTATGAGCATTGGGATAAGCTCAATGAAAGTGCATTGAAAGGATTTTCTTATACATTGAAAGACGCACAAATGCTCATTTCTGAATACCTGGATATCACAATAGCCAAGAATGAAGTAATATATACAGCAACTGTCCTTAAGCAGAATAGCGGAAAGGGAGTAAGCTTTAAGTTAACGAAAACTGATAGCACTTTTATTTTTGAAAACCCTAAGCATTATTTTCCTAAAAAAATTGTGTATCAAAAATTGAATGACGCAGAAATATTTGTACAAGTTTCAGACGGAAAACAAAAAGGGTTTGCATATAAGATGCAAAAACAGTTTCATGATATAGAGCAAAAGGATTCCAAGATTGTAAATCCAAACTATAACAAATCATTAGCCAACAAATTAGGAGGGGATGATTATGGTATGAAGAGTTACTTTTTAGTGATTCTTAAAACAGGATCAAACAATACCACCGATAAAGATTTAATAAATTCAAGCTTTAGGGGGCATATGGACAATATTAACCGCTTGGTTAAAGAAGGTAAGCTAATCGTAGCCGGACCTCTAAGTAAAAATGAAAACAGTTATAGAGGAATTTTTATATTGAACAATTTAAAATCAGTTGAGGAAGCGAAGGAATTATAAAAAACCGACCTTGCCATAAGAAACGGAATATTAGACTATGAGGTATTTACATGGTATGGATCGGCAGCACTTCCTGAATACATAAATTTTTCAGACAAAATTTGGAAATTGAAACCTTAAATAATGAATGAAGTAGCGACATAAAAAATGAAGTGTTAGCTACGCTGGAGAACTCTCGAAAATTGGAACACTGGCAGGTGAAGTGGTTAGTTCAATATTCTATCTTGCATCAACTTTTATTGTATTTCCTGTGCCAATCTGTTCTGCGTTAGAATTAAAACTTTATTATAAGTTGAATGGCAGTAATTTGTTTACATTTGTTCATCTCTGATTATTAAATCATTTCTTAATGAAATTTCACGAAGCAAATAAATTCAAATAAATCTGATAATATCAATGTTTTATTTACGGAACGTTTTATAGCTAATATCCATACAGACAAAGATCAAATTATGAAAGCAATTACAAAACATAAATACGGTGGACCTGAAGTACTCAGATTAGAAGAAGTTGATAAGCCTACTCTGAAAGAGAAGCATGTGCTGGTTAAAGTCAAAGCAAATTCTGTTAACCCTGCAGATTGGCATATACTAAGAGGAAAACCTTTTTTGGCGAGATTCGCTTTCGGATTATTCAAGCCTAAAGATCCAATACTTGGAGCTGACTTTGCGGGCATTGTTGAAGAAGTAGGGCAGGGTGTTACAAAATTTAAGGTGGGTGATCGAGTATTTGGAGAGATTTTAGGAGCAGCTTTTGCAGAGTACGCCTGTGCTCATGAAGATGTTTGCGGACTAATGCCTGATGGAGCAGGTTATACTGAAATGGCATGCATGCCAATAGCAGGATTAACAGCCTTGCAGTCATTAATTACTTATGGAAAACTAAAAGAAGGAGAAACAGTTCTGATTAATGGTTCGTCGGGAGGTGTTGGTCATTTTGCTCTACAAATTGCTAAAGCATACGGGGCTCATGTAACAGCTGTTTGTTCCGGTAAAAACGTAGATTTTGTAAAATCGATGGGTGCTGACAAAGTTATTGCATATGATAAGGAGGATATGCACCACTATAATGAATTACATGATTTAGTGGTTGATACAATTGGTAATCTAGATTATGATGATTATAAACGAATCGGAAAACGTGCTGTTATGATTGGTTTTACTACTTTGGGTCATATGATATCTGTAGTCGTAAAAAATACATTTAGCAAGTTCCCTTTTACACTATTTACTGCTAAAGCCAATACCGAAGATTTAAATACTCTTGCCAAGCTTATTCAAGAGGGCAAGCTTAAGCCGCATATTGAAAAAATATATCCTTATTCTCAAATTCCCGAAGCCATTGGATACATAGAATCAATGAGGACAAGAGGAAAGGTTGCTATGTCGTGGGAAGTGTGATAAGTAAAGGCAATAAAATCCAGCAATTACATTTTGTCTGTTCCATACCTAGCATCTGTTGACAATTTTTAATACATGTGATCGTTCATTATATCAAGTAATTCCAACAAAATAAACAACTTGTATTTTAAATAAAATAAACAGATGACTTCAAGAAAGGACTTTTTAAAAAAGGGACTTCTTTTTTCAGCAGGAATTAGTGTAGTTCCAAGCTTGGTTTTTTCACAGAACACGGAAAAGCCGGCACAAATTGATCCGAAAATTGTAAAGGAGTTTGTAAAAGTTGCTCATTCAGATTTCGACAAAGTAAAAGAAATGCTAAAAGAGCAGCCATTGCTTTTAAATGCTTCATGGGATTGGGGAGGCGGTGATTTTGAAACAGCGCTTGGCGCAGCAGGCCATATGGGTCTGAAAGATATGGCAAACTTTCTCATTTCACTCGGTGCAAGAACGGACATTTTTGTATTGACAATGCTTGGAAAAACAGATATTGTAAAAGCTTTACTGAAAGCATATCCAGGTCTTTTGAACTCGCAGGGTCCACATGGATTTACATTATTGCACCACGCGGAGAAGGGCGGAAAAGATGCTGAAAAGCTTTTAAAGCATTTGCAAAAACTTGGCTTAAAAGAGACGTTTATAAAACTAAAGTAACATTGATGTTGCTTCAATGATAGTTAGATTCATTAAATCGCAAGATCAGATTGGAGCATTATGATTTTGACCTGTGTTAATAGACCTCCCAAACAAAAAACCCTAAACTTTTGTTTTATATCTGAATTCTATAAAATAAATGAATAAAATAACCGCAATAAAGATCATGCTCTGGTTACTCGCCATTGTAATGCTATTTCATTTGAGCATACTATTGAGAATCATCCCTTATGAGATTACCTGGGGAGGAAGATTAAAAAGGGTTTCTGAAATGTATATTTTTGAAAGTATTTCATTCATTATCAACCTTATTCTATTTTTAATTCTAATGATAAAAGGGGGATATATAAGTAAGATTATTCCTAATAGAGTAGTGGATATAATTTTATGGATTTTTTTAGCTTTATTTGCATTAAATACTATTGGTAATCTTTTCGCCATCAGCAATTTTGAAAAATTCTTTAGTGTACTAACTTTGGCTTCGTCAATTTTACTTTGGATCATTCTTAAAAAAGAAAAACGACAAACCCACAACAGGGCATAAAAGGCATTTTAAATAATTATTTGTAACGAATTAAAAAGAAATAGTATGAAAAAAATCGGAATTATCGGATCGGGAATAGTTGCCCAGACATTGGGAGCTGGATTTTTAAAACATGGTTATCAGGTAATGCTTGGCACAAGGGATGCGTCAAAGCTAGCTGAATGGCAAAATGGCCCAGGTGCAAATGCACTTGTCGGTTCATTTGCTGATGCCGCAAGTTTTGGTGAAATTATTGTTCTCGCAGTAAAAGGATCTGTAGCTAAAAATGCACTTAATTTAATGGGGCATGATAACATTAGCAACAAAACGGTAATAGACGCTTCAAATCCTATTTCTGATGCTCCGCCCACGAATGGCGTATTGAAATTCTTCACGACTCTTGATAGATCATTAATGGAAGAATTGCAGGAAACTGTTCCCTCTGCAAATTTTGTAAAAGCATTTAACAGTGTAGGAAGCGGATCTATGGTTAATCCTTCTTATGAAAGTAAGCCGACTATGTTTATTTGCGGAAATAATGAAAATGCTAAAAAGGAAGTATCTATAATCATTGACACTTTTGGTTGGGAAGCATCTGATTTCGGAATGGTAGAATCTGCAAGAGCCATCGAGCCTTTGTGTATGCTTTGGTGTATCATCGGTTTTACTAATAATCAATGGTCTCATGCCTTCAAGCTCTTGAAGAGATAATCAATTCAAGTATGGTGGAAGAAGGGTTGAAAAACTCTGCGTTCGGCATAAACTAATCCGTTATTTGTAATTTTAAAGGAGTTCAATATTTTAAATAGTAATAAGTGAAATTTGGATTATTCATTTTAGCAGTATCTCTTATAAGCAACATTTTTGCTCAGACAGACAGTGTGAAAAAACTGACATATTCAGCTTATGGCGAAATCTATTATAGTTATGACTTTTCTAATCCATCAAACCATAAAAAATCAAATTTTCTTTACAATCACAAAAGGCATAATGAATTAAATGTCAACTTACTTATTGTAAAAGCCAACTATGTAGATAAAAAATACAGAGCCAATCTTGGTTTGATGGCAGGTAATTATGCAAAATACAATTTAATCTCAGAACCCTCCTGGGCTCAATTTATTTATGAAGCGAATATCGGACTTAAATTATCTGAACGAAGGAATATTTGGATAGATGCGGGAATTATGCCTTCTCATATAGGATTTGAAAGTGCTATTAGTGCTGACTGCTGGACATTGACAAGAAGCTTGCTGGCAGAAAATTCACCATACTATGAGGCAGGACTTAAGATCTCCTATGCATCTGCAAACGAAAAATTACTTTTATCAGCCTTGTTTTTAAATGGTTGGCAACGAGTTCGCAAGCCTGACTTTGTCCAGGAGCCTTCTTTTGGAATGCAAGCAAGCTACAGGCCAAGTTCAAGACTAACTCTAAATTACAGTAATTTTATAGGTTCAGACAAGCCGGACAGTTTGGAATCATTTAGACATTTTCATAATTTTTATTTGCAATATGAACCATCTGATAGATTTGGAATTATAGCAGGATTTGACATCGGATCTGAAAAAATATTGAGCAATAAATTTGATAGTTGGTATACTCCTGTTATTATTCTCAGACAAAGAACAAGTAAAAATACAGTAGTAGCATTCAGGGCAGAATATTATTCTGACAGAAATGAGTTGATAATTGCCTCAGGAACAGCAAATGGATTTCAGACCTTTGGGCTTTCTACGAATTTTGACTTTGAAGTAAACGACAGACTAAAATGCAGAATAGAGGGAAAAATGTATAATTCAAAAGATAAGATATTTTCAAATAATACAAGTAACGATAATTATTCGATAACGACGAACCTGACGATTAAGCTTAGATAAATAGAAGAATTGCAACCAACATCAGCATTTCGATGTTGAATATAATAGACGATTAAACATCTTACACGTAGGTCCGGACAAGAATAAAAACCAAAAAACAGAAAACAAAAACAAGTGAATTAAAATAAACTCATATGAATACAACAGAAATTATTCGACAGCTGGAAGCTCTTATTGCAGCCGAAAAGGCTAAAGTAGGTGCATCTGAAAATATTGAGGAAAAAAATAAAACGATTTCCAGGGATGAAGAAAGGGGTACAACTATTCATCAGGAAAATACAAGCTTCTGGCACTATTTGCTAGGTGCCATAAAGGCTCCATTTCTTTTTTTCATCAAGTTTTTCAAAATTGAAATTACGAATGCAATTAAACATGACATGCAAAGGACCGGATACATGGTATTTTTGTCGGTGATTCTATTTGTATTTGCGATTGTCCTTTGGATTGCAATTCAATGCGTTATCGTTTTTCTTCTCATTGCGCAAAACTTCTCAGGATTGAACGCTGTGCTCATTTCTCTGGGTTTTCAAATTCTTTGTTTTTTGATTGTCATTTATAAACTTTATTCAAGTTACAAGCATATGGAGACAATGAATGTGATTCGCAGATTCAAAAGAACTGTTGAAGACGAGGCGGGATTCCATAATAAGACTAAGTAACTAGCGATAAGGCCGAGAATCGTTGTACGTAATGCAATTAAATTTTCAAATTATTTAATCGTCTTAAAATTCTTCGCTTCAGAAGGATGAGTAGAGTTAAAAATTGTCAGATTCGCCAATATGATGAATCAATTCATTCTTTTCGTAATTGTTCTTATATTAAGTTCCTGTAATAATGGTATTTATTTTTCTGTAAAGAATGATAGTGAGAATGAAATTTTTAATGTGAAGTTTTACACGTCAGAAAAAGTGAAAGTATTGAACCTGGGTTCAATTAAAAGTGGTGCAAAAAAGGCAGGTCATTTAAATATGTGGAGGAATAGAATTGATGGTGCATATACTATTGAATATAGAAATTCTGATAATAAGACGATTCTCCATTCAAATGGATATTATACGAATGGGGTTCGCTTAATAAAAGTGTTGAGATAATTGTAAAAGACGACACTACTTTGATGAATTTTTCTACATCCGACTATTGATTATATTTAGCAATGTGAATACCAGATCCCTCTGACCATGACCAAATTATTCACTCTTGGCCGCTTGACAAATAAGAAAAAAGCATTAACTTTGAGCGGCGGAACCATGTGTGTTCAAATCCTTTGGTGATCATCTGCAAAGTAAACGTAAACAATTTTAATTAAACATATGAATAAATATTCAACAGTTCTATTCGTCACAATTGCTTTGATTATGGGTAGTTGTGCAAAAATATATTATAGCCCAGAAGCGAAAGCGAGAGCAAGTAGCCATCAAGTAATTGCAATTGCACCACCAAAAGTTTCCATTGCTGCAAGTAAAAATGTTGATGCAGAAGCCATTAAGGAGCATCAAAGAACAGAATCAACAAATTTTCAGAATGAAATGTATAGTTGGCTGTTAAAAAGAAAAAGGCAAAACCGAATCCAGGTTGAAATCCTAGATGTTGAAACGACCAATGCCAAGTTAAAAAAGGCAGGGTATTTTGGTGATAACCCAATGTCGCCGAATGAAATCTGTGAAGCGTTAGGAGTTGATGGTGTAATTACCTCAAATTATTCTTTGACAAAGCCAATGTCAGAAGGCGCTGCAGTTGCTTTAGGGGTTTTTGTTGGTGTATGGGGAACAACAAATAATACAACAGTAACTCTTGAAATTCACGATAAAGAAACGAAGAAATTACTGTGGAACTATAATCACAAAGTATCCGGAAGTGTTGGAAGTACTCCAGCCCAATTAGTAGATAACTTGATGCGACATGCTAGTAAAAAAATGCCGTATTCAAATTAGTAATAAATACTAAGAACAGCTAGCATTTAGTAAGACGAATTTGAAAAATTGAGCGGATACTCTAATTCACCAATTCGTAAGCTCCAAAGATTAGAAAGATTCAAGGTTTTTATATGGCTGAAATAAATCAGTTTTATACCACTTAAATCATGCGTTCTTAAATATGGAAATCAAAAATTGTATACCTTCTGATGCGAATGAGATTTTATCGCTTTACGAAGCTGCGAGAAATCTGCAAATTTAAAGCAAGATGGTTGTGTGGCCGTATTTCGAAAAATCTATTGTGGAAAAAGAAATAAATGAAGCGCGACAATGGAAAATTAGTATGGATAATGCAATCGCTTGTAATTGGGCTATAACATTTCAAGACAAAGAAATTTGGGGTGATAAAGACCAAAACGATTCTATTTATATTCATCGTATATGTACGAATCCAAACTTTCGTGGAAATAGGTATATCGAAAAAATTGTTGAATGGGCAAAAATATATTCAAAGCAATTGGGAAAGAAATTTGTTCGTTTAGACACATTAGGGGAAAATACGAAATTAATTGAGCATTACACATCGGCAGGATTTACATTTATAGGAATGTTTAAATTGACAGATACTGCAAACTTGCCTAAGCATTATCAGGATGAACCAAACTGTTGTTTATTTGAAATCAACTTAATAACGTAAAATTAGTTAATCCGGCAACAATAGGATTGTATCCTTATATTTATCGGGATGGCAAAGCGAAGTAATTTCAAACGGGTACAGCTTTTTACGGAAAGTGCATGAATACAGAAGTTGTTTGCGACCCAATCTAAAACCGTATCTTGTTCAAAATAAGAATTAAATAAAGATATGCTACGAAAAAAAATACGGACTGAGCATTGCAAAAATTGTAATTACGATTTCAGGATTGATCTGCCGAATATGAAGTACTGCCCTAATTGCGGACAGGAAAATCATAGTCCCAGAAGGCCTTTCTTTCACTACCTGTACGAGTTGATAGAAGGCATCTTTCATCTTGACAATAAAACATGGTTAACTATCAAGACCTTGTTTGTTCGTCCGGGTCAGATTACAAAAGATTTTATTGAAGATAAACGGAGCCGGTATTCTCCTCCCGTAAGGATGTATATCTGGTGCACCGCATTTTTTATGTTTAGCTTTTGGCTTTTTACAGACAAGATTGTTCAATATTCTGAACCCGCCTCTGAATCAAGTAAATCATTGAGTCAGCGTTTTGATGAAATGCCAGATTCATCAAGCACAACAGTAAGTATTATCGCAAATAGGTTTTGGCCTACACTTCCTTCTGCGCCTATAAGCAGCTTGAGAGTTTTAAAAAATATCCCCAATAATGAAATTAAAAACTGGCTTCAGGAGCAAAAGTACCCGACCGATTATTTTCATATTCAATTGGTAAAAGCCTTTAGGGTGCAAATCAATAGTTCACTTAGCTTATCTGCTTTCACAAAGAAATTGACAGCAGGGAATAATATTCTTTTTGTATTGTTGCTACCCCTCAATGCATTATTACTTTTTCCTTTACTTTATAGAAAAAAATTACTCTACTATGATTCAATGATTTTTACATTGCATGTTAGTACCTGGATTCCGCTTTTTCAGGCTATATGGTTTTGGGTATTGGGGTTTATGATTGGTATTTTGAATTTTCCTTCTTCTATCTTCTTATCAGTACCTATTATCAATGCTGTCTATTTCTTATTATCAATAAAGAAAGCATTTGGGTATAATTGGGCAAGTGCAATTGTAAGATGGCTTCCTGTCTTTATTATTGACACCTTTTACCATTGGCTCCTGTTGTTGTTAAATGCAGCCTGGTTTATCTAATGAAAATACTTGATGCTTTTAGAAGAGAAGTGAATAAGAAATTTTGTGTCATAATGTAATGATTTTGAAGCATTTGCCTACAGAGCATGACCAAGTTTCTTTTTTTAGTGAGAGTTCGTAACTCTGCCGGGAATTAGTTCTAAATATTGTCTTTTTAGTTTTAGCTTCAACTTCTGATCATAATGAATAGGTGATCAAGTCCCTATCTGGAAAAGACAGCGAACGTCAATGTCAATGAGCGCCACCAGAAATGGAATTACTAAAACAATCAATAATCGAAGACGGATATACTCAACCAAGTGATTTATTTCGCAATGAGTAAAATTAAAAAGAATAAATATGCATTCTTTTTAATTATTTAAGAGCTTGAAACGTTCTAATAAAGAGGGACTATGCCCAATGCGGGATGTTGGAAGTAATTATTCGTTACATTTGTACAATTATTTATTTAATATTTAATAAAAAGATTATGAAAAAAACCATTTTAAGAAGCATTCTATTCTCCTTAACTTTTGTTGATTTATTTGGTAGTAACTATTTAAGGGTAGGAGATCCCAAAAAAAGTTGGGCGACTTATCAGGGGACTATTGAAGAAGCTTCATTATCTGTTCGTCCCAAAGGTATTTATTTGGAATATGGTTTATATTTAACTTTTTCTGCACGTGGCACGAATGTGAATACGTCCCGGGATACTTTAGAAGTTGTTTTAAATTTTGATTTACCTGATGGTGCTATTGTACACGATTCGTGGCTATGGATAGGAAAAGATATTGTTAGAGCAAATATTCTGGATAAGTGGACAGCTTCTTCCATTTATGAAGGAATTGTAAATAGAAGAAAAGATCCCTCCATATTATTTAAGCAAACGGCTACCCAATACGAATTAAGGGTATTTCCAATGGTTGGAAACGAAACGCGAAAAGTAAAAATTACATATTTGATGCCGGCCACGTGGGGTAAAACGAATATTTCGGCAGGCTTGCCTATGGCAATCTTAAATACATCCTTGTACGCACCTTCCTTCTTTAGCATCTTTGCTTTTACTGATACTACTTGGACGACTCCTGATATTGTGAATGACGATGTGATACAGTTTACACAGGAAACAGATTCTATTTTTGGAGACTTTAAAAGAGCGATTATCGAATCATCCAAATATAACAGTAATCTGAAAATGGGATTTAATAATCCGATGAGTAAAGGGTACTATTTTTCAAAATTTCAAAAAGATAATGAAGGTGTATATCAGTTTGCGATGTTTCCAAGTGTGATTCTAGATACAAGAAATCTTACAAAAACAGCCATTCTTATAGATTATGACATTTCCAATACAAGTATTACAACCAAGGAATTATTAAATACAGTGAAATTAGAAATGTTAAATAAGCTAAATGAAAAGGATTCATTCAATTTGATATTTTCGAACCTTTCCATTTCAAAATATAGTGAAAAATGGGTAAATGCATCTAAAGCCAATATTGAAAATGCTTTTAACAGTTTATCCAATCCATTGTCGACTTACAGTAATTTGCCGGCTTTGCTGGGAAGTGGGATTGATTTTATAAAGAAAAATGGTAATGATGGTAAGATAATTTTTATATCAAATTCTGATAATTATGGAGATTTTCAAGTCGGCAATAAATTAATAGATGACTTGCTTGCCTTGATGAATCCAAAAATTCAAATACATATATCCGATTATCAATCTATAAGCTTTCCATCTTATTATATAAATAATTTTTATTACTATGGAAATGATTACTTATACACCAATCTTTCCCGAATTACTTCAGGATCATTCCATAGGGTTAGAAATGGACTTTCTGTAGCCGAAGTTATTGATGGATCATTCAGGTATATAGGAGGAGCGATTACTTCATTTGATCTGCATACCAGAATGCAATCAGGAATATGCCACAGCCGATACAATATAAACGGTGATGATAATATTGCCTACTTAAATGACCCAATAATACAGATTGGTAAATTTAAGGGGGCATTCCCGTTTATGGTCGAAATTTCGGGCGAATATAATAATGAGGTGTTCTCACAAGAGATTGCAATCCTGGAAAAAGATGCAGCCATTAATGATAGTGTATCCAAAATAATCTGGACAGGCCAATACATTAAAGACTTAGAATCTGGACCGCAGAGCAATACAATCATAAATGAAATTATTTACAATAGTATAAACGAAAGGGTTTTATCATTATACACTTCTTTTCTTTGTTTGGAAGATACCAATATGATTTGTAACAGCTGTCTGGATGAGTCAAGGCTTGTAAATGCAGATGATAATGTAATAGGTCAGGATTCTATTATTATTTATCCAAATCCTTTTAAGGAAAAACTCACAATTGAGTTGATTTGTGCCAATCCAAGAAGTGTTAATAAATTGGCTATTTACAATATTACAGGCAAATTGATTCATCAATTTGACATATCTAATTTAGTTACAGGTAAAAATGTTTTATTCTGGGATAGCGATTTGCCGAAAAGCGGTATTTACTTATTGGTATATAACAATGGAGCTTCTTCAAAAACTATAAAACTAATGAAGGGATAACTATTGCGTCACACGATATATGCAATAAGTGTTTTAGTCGTTAGTGAAGAGCTTTAGTCCGCTTTGCTTTTGAATTGAATTAAAACTAAATTGTTCGCAATCATTTATTTGCAGTATTGTCATCGTTAGCGATCATTAACTTCTTCTAAAGAAATCTGATAATTTACATGAAAAAGGGAATAATACTTTTGGGAAGTTCAAGCAGTAATGGAGAAACTTTTAAAGTATCGAAGTATCTGTCTGAGAAAACGAATTATCAAATCATTGATTTAAAATCAAAAAATATTGGCCCATTTGACTATGAGTTTAAAAACGGAAATGACGATTTTCTTCCATTAATGAAAGAAATCGTAGACAAATATGATATTATTGTTTTCGCAACACCTGTTTATTGGTATGCAATGAGTGGAACAATGAAGATTTTTTTTGACAGAATTTCTGATTGCATTAAAATCGAAAAAGAAACTGGAAGAAAATTAAAAGGAAAACAAATGGCAGTTTTAAGTTGTGGTTCGGACGATGAATTAAAAAATGGATTTTATATGCCGTTTATTGAAAGCGCAAATTATCTTAAAATGAAGTATGTTGGTAATGTTCATTGCTGGCTCGAGGGTGAAGAAATACCCGAGGAAGTAAAACATAACCTCAATCAATTTGCGCAGGATATTCTTTAAATGAAAATTCCAACTAGAACTTGGTTCTGTTATGGCGAATTTTCTAACTTGCAATTGAATAAGCAAACAGGCTAAGAATCTTTATCATTCATTGAAAAATACGAATCGGACAAGAACATTGATGCAATAATAAATGGAAATTACAACCAGATCAATAAAAGTTATTTCAATTGTAGTTTTACTGACAACTCTTTTGTCCTGGTTTTATTATGCGCATGAGACATTTCCAAAACCGTTAAGGGCGATTACAGCTTTATTGGCAACACCTGTCGCTATTGCTTCAGGACTTTCGCATTACTTGAAGCTTGGTGTAGAGGTTTATGAAACTCCTTGGGCGGTTATTGTTTCGAATCTCATTTTTTCGATCTTGCTAGTATACTTAACAGACAAGTTATTTAATAGAAAAAAATCGAAGGTCCATAATATAACCTGATTGCAGACAATTACGAAGTGTAATTTCTGAAAATTATGAATAATAACATAACGAACCGCTAGCAGAGGGTTTTTATTATGATAGTCTACGTAGTGCCCAACTCATTAATAAGACGATTTGAAATTTTACTTATTAAAGCCTCCCTATCCTTCTTATAACTCTTTACAAATTCTTTTTCTACTCCACTTTCTTTATCATATTTCGCAGACCACATAATAATTTCAACTAATACAGGTATTAAATCAATACCCTTTGGTGTGAGTTTATAGATAATCTTTTGTTTGTGGGTCTCATCTTTGAACTTTGCAATAATTCCTTCTTTTTCCAACATATTCAACCTAACAGTAAGTAAATTGGTTGCAATCTTTTCTTCAGAGTTCACAAAGTCCCCAAAATGATGCTTGCCTTTGAACATTAAGTCCCTAATAATAAGCAAGGTCCATCTATCGCCAAACAACTCCAAGCCAAAGTGGATAGGACAATCAGACTTTCTTTTAATTACTTTCATGGGGTAAAAATAATATTTATTAAACCACTTGCAAAATTAAAGTAGTATGCTTATCTTTGCAGTTCACATTTAAAAAATAAATATATGAGAAATTCAATTAATTGGTTTGAAATCCCTGTATCTGATTTCGCAAGAGCAAAAAATTTTTATGGAGCATTGTTCGCTACCGAAATACAAGAAATGCCTCACTCAATGTTTAAGTACGGAATATTACCAGGTGATATGCAAAATGGTGTTACTGGTGGTATTGTACAAGGAGAGGGCTTTACACCAAGTTCAACCGGGGTATTAATCTACTTAAATGGAGGTGATGATTTGGCTACACCTTTATCAAGGGTAGAAGCAGCTGGTGGAAAAATTGTAATGCCGAAAACTTCAATTGGTCCTAATGGATTTATGGCACATTTCTTAGATACTGAAGGAAATAAAATAGCATTGCATTCAATGAAATGAATAACATACTATTTCAAAAAATAGATTGGAATTCAATCGAAAAAATTGTATACAAGGGTGAAACAGGAGTAGCGTTTTGGCAGACAATACAATTTACTGGACTTAGAATAAGAATCGTAGAATACTCGAATGGATATTCAGCGGATCATTGGTGTCAAAAGGGACATATAGTACACTGTTTAGAGGGTGAATTCATTAGTGAACTAAAAACGGGCGAAGAAATTAAACTTACAAAAGGTGAATCGTATATTGTGTCAGATGAACTAAGCTCTCATCGCTCGATTTGTGAAAATGGGGTTAAACTTCTTATCATAGACGGTGACTTTTTGAAAAACTGAAAATATGTGAGAACCGAAACTATCACGTAAATTTCAGAAAGAAAGCTAATTGGTAAAATTTATAAGAAGACTGGTAGTTGAGTATCAATTTCGGCATTTGGAATTCAATAAAATTATTGTATTTTTACCTAGTAGATGTTCTCTTAATTCACAGAATGCGATATGCTGAAAGCTTTGGCAATAATTTTATGATTGATTTTTCATAAAAAAGCCTTCCTCATGAAAAACTTCATTTTAATACTTCAGATATTGTTGAATAGGTTTTTAGGTTGGAGGCCAGAACGGATTGAGGCTTAATAACATATCGCTAGTATAGCATTCTTTTAAAATTGATTTTTAATCCTACTAGTTATCCTAATTGAGTTATTAAAAACCAAATAAAATGAGTAATAGAGTAGTACACTTCGAAATTCCATGCGACAACCCCGAAAAAACAATGGACTTCTTTAAAGAAGTTTTCGGGTGGACTTTTCAACAATTTGTACCAGAACAATACTGGGTAGTAATCACAGGCGACGAAAAATCACCAGGCATCAATGGCGGACTAATGAAAAGGAAAGATCCGAAACAGCCTGTTTCTAATTCGATAGACGTTGCGGATCTTGACAAGGCTGTAACAGACATTGAAAAGGCAGGAGGTAAGATTGTTGTTCCCAAAATGCCAATTCCGGCAGTTGGCTGGTTAGCGTATTTTACAGATCCGGATGGAAACATACACGGAATTTATCAAAATGACCCAAGTGCAAAATAAAGGAAGACTTCGTGTTAGTAGTATGGATTGGTAATGCAAAATTGAACCTAAATTTGTCATAACCAGCGGTTTTTTTTCACTTATTGTAAAGACTTGAACGTACATAAAAGGATGCCCAGAAGGTTCGACTTTCTTCATCACGAAGTGTTTAAATACCATAAGTAATTTCCTCGGGTATTTAACTTTTATGAGTTGAGATAATTCAATCCTGAAAAGTGAGCTCATCATCAAATTTATTATCCGCCTCAATTTGATAACAGGAATGAGGAATATATGCCTAATTTTATAGATTGGTAATGAAATTTATCTGTGTAATTTTATTGGTATTTCAGCTATCGTATTTGAAAGCACAACCCATAAGGGAAATTGAGTTTAGACCCTTTGGTATTGAGCTTGGATTTACGGGGCAATATCCATATTGTGTATATAAGGATAACAGAGGCTTATTGTGGATTGCTGCTGAAAACGGATTATATAGATACGATGGTAAAAACTTTAAGGTTTATAATAAATTAGTAAGCAACACCAATCCATTTCATACCGGATTCAATTATCAAATATGCGAGGATCCAGACGGCAATCTATGGATTACAAATCAAAATGGAATAAGCTTTTTTAATATCAAGTCGGAATCCTTTTTTAATTATACCTCTCCAGAATTGAATTATCTTTCTAATGAAAAAATACACTTCTTAACTATGGAATTGGATTCTTATGGGACTCCATGGATATGCACTGCAATAGGACTTTATTATATCGATAAAAAAAATAAGCAGATATTAAAATCAGATTCTTTTAGCAAGAAGGAAATTAAGAATGCAAGATTCTTAAAAGTTAGCAAGGATGGTTTGGTCGTAATTACAAATTTCAAATCATTGTTTATTAATACAGCTACCAAAGTTGTTGCGAGTAAAGATAATCTGATAATTGGAGAGCCATACTCAGTTAACCAAGATATCTGTGGAAATTTCCAGATAAGCACTGATCGTGGTTTATATCACACCAAATTTAACGGATTGACATTTGGCAAAATGAATTCAAATGTATTTCTCAAAAATTTGAATAGCTGGTTTCCTGACAATAATCAATCTTATTTCGTTTCCTGGGATATGAATAGGGCTAAGATCGCTCTTATCGAATCCGGAGATACCTCGTTATATTATCCTGAATATAAAACAGATGAGAATGACTCTCTCTTTCAAAGAAGCATGTTTCGAAATTTGTATGTTGACAAACATCAAATACTTTGGTTAGTTACATTAATGGGTATATATTATTCTGATGGACATCCTGCTATATGTAAGAATTATCTGATGAAAGATCGTGATACTTTGTTTAGGCATATTCAAGGTATACTGAAGGATAATTCGCATTATTGGTTATCACATGATGCGACCAATTCTTTTTATGAAGTGGACGAGAATTTTCATGTGCTTAGAAAAATTTCAACAAAAACAGGCGTTAATCCACTGACTACAGCCAACCCGCGCAAATTTTATAAAGACACGGATGGAAGTTTATGGATTTCTACAACCAATGGTTTATTTCATTGGAATAAGAATATCCTATCCCGGTATTTACCTGAACCTGAAAACCCTTTGGGCAGCATTAATTTCAATTCATTGAGAGATATACTTCCTTATGGCAAAGATAAACTATGGATTATCACGGCCAGAGGCTTGGTATTATTTGACAAAAACAATAAGAGATTTAAAAAGTATAAGCAAAATGAACAAGATCAGCATTCGCTTTTTGAATCCAGAATTAATGCTTTAAATGTAGATCATAAAGGAACCCTCTGGATTGGATCAATTTCAGGGTTAATGTATTACGACTCTTTAACCGATCATTTCAATAGAATTAAACTCGTAGATTCCCAGGATTTAAAAAATACAGCAAACTTAAATGATATAAAAAGTATTTCAAAAGGAAGTCATTCGGATTTATGGCTAACTTCAGGTAGAGGGCTCGTTTGTTATAATATGGATACCAGAAGTTATAAAATGTATAATTCGATTGAAGATTATACAGTCAACCTGGCTATGAAATTAGCTTTTGACGAGTTGGGAAATTTGTGGTTTAATAATTTAGATGGACTCTGTGCATATGATACAAGCCAAAGAAAAATAAGAATATTTACCAAAGTGAATGGCCTTCCTTTAAAGATTGTTGAAAATGTCATTTACGCTAATAATGGTTCTGTAATCGTAACAGATGTTAATCATGTAAGTGTATTAAACGTGAAGGAAGCGCTAAGCTCAAACGATGAATTTAAAACCAATATCTATCAGGTCAAAAGTGGAGATAGCCTCGTTTTATGGAATGAAAATGAAAATGGAATCAAATCTATTCACACTTCTTATAAATTGCGGGACTTCAAAATTTATTTTTTGAATGATGGATATTTCCGGTTCAATAATATCAGATATTTTTATAAACTGGAGGGATCTCAATTATCCTGGCAGCCCCTTTCTGAAAATTTCGTAGAATTATTTAATCTTAGATCCGGTCATTACCTGATAAGTGTTGCATCCGGTGTTAGCAAAGATAAAATTGTAAACTGGGATCAAATCAGCATAGTAATTGATCCCATTTGGTATAGCAGTAATTGGTTTCAGTTATTTTTATTGGTTTTCATTAGTGTAGGGATAATGATGATTTATAGATTGAGATTAAAAACCCTGCAGCGAAATGCTCAGTATAAACATCAGATGGCGGAAACAAAATTGGAGGCAATGCGTGCTCAAATGAATCCTCATTTTATTTTTAACTGTCTGAATAGTATAGATAATTTTATTTTAAAAAATGATCCACTAAAAGCATCAGAATATCTAGGCAAGTTTTCAAAATTAATTAGAGCAATTCTTAATAATAGCAAACAGTCATTGGTTCCTTTGAGTCAAGAATTGGAAACACTTAAAATTTATCTGCAATTAGAGCAATTGAGAATGAACAATGCATTCAGTTTTGAAATTGACGTTGATCAATTATTGATCAACCATGATCCTGATATTCCTCCCATGCTTATGCAACCCTATGTGGAAAACGCAATCATTCATGGACTCCGAAATAAAGAAAAAGGTAAAGGATGGATTAAAATAAAGTTGGAGCAAATCGGATTTGATAAAGTATTATATAAAGTTGAAGACAATGGGGTAGGTCGTAGGCAAGCTGGCTTATTGAAAAGTAAGAATGAAAAAACACACAAGAGTTTTGGAACAGAAATTACACAAAATAGATTGGATTTGTATAATCAGAAATATGCGATGAATTCTTCAGTAACAATAACAGATTTGTATGATGAGAGAGGAAAGCCAACTGGTACAAGAGTAGAAGTCATTATTCCATTATAATTACCTCTTCACTTAAAGCCTAAATTCTTTAAAAAATCAGTTTTCATTCTCCTGCTAACATCGAGTATATCTCCATTTTCCATTTCAATTTGACCTCCATCACTACGAATATATTTTTTAATGTATTGACTATTGATAATATGCGAATTATGGATACGAATAAAATGATATGGTGTTAGCATTTCTTCAAAATCCTTTAGCATTTTTGTTACCAATGTTTTGTGGCCATCTTTATGGATCACATTGCTATAATTTCCGTTTCCTTCAATTCTGACAATTTCTTTTATGTAAACAAATTCAAGGGACTCCATGCTTGGAAGCGCTATTTTGGCGAGTTCAATAGAATTTTGTTTTTGAATATGTTGCATTAAAATTTGCATTTGTTTGTCATTGATGCCGTTCGTTTGTTTTGATTCCAACCTTTCAACGCATTGGATCAACTCTTCTTTGTCTATGGGTTTTAATAAATATGCAAATGCACTTAGCTTGAAGGCTTGTAATGCGTATTGGTCATAAGCCGTTGTAAATACGACATCTGCCGGATATTTTCCCAGATTTTCCAACATCTGGATTCCATTCATCTTTGGCATTTCGATATCAAGAAATAGAACATCAGCTGAAATCGTTTTTAAGTCATGACTGGCAGCAACAGGGTCATTATATACTGACAAGATCTCTACCGATGGACAATACAATCGCAATTTTTCCCGAAGTGTCTCCGTGCAATGTATTTCAT
>JABFRV010000036.1 GCA_013140975.1 Saprospiraceae bacterium | reverse complement strand
TGATATAACAGATGATAGAATACTTCTATCTACAATTAAATTCAAAAATAATGAAACGCGAAATGAAATAATAGATCAATATTTTAGCGCTTTCGATTTCTCCGGAAATTTTATTGAACAATTTCATTTTAATGATCATTCAAGCATAATTTATACTGCGAATTTATTGAGGAATGAAGAAGGAATTATTGTTGGCAAGGTGGAGAACAAAGCAAATGTCCAGAAGAAAATTAGCTTTTTAAAGTCTAATGGCAAAGGTGAGATTAAGATGGTTAAGGAATTGAAATTGGTAAATTTAGAATACATTCCAATATTCTATAAAATTTCTCAACTTCCAGATGGAGATATTCTAATATTTGGAAATTATCGGAAGATAAATACTGATCCTCCTAGCCCAGGAACATTGATTTTTTACGACGCACTTACTACTATACGAATTAATGGCGCGGACTTAGATTCTAAGCCGGTTAGAAATATTGATTATTCACGCTCTAGAATATTTAGCTTTCCAAATCCTTCAATTGGTAATTTCAATATTGATGTCTCAAATAATTATCACAATCTAAATCTGAAGATATCTTCAACTGATGGTATTGAACTTGAATGCAAGAACCTTGTTGAAGGGTTGAATACATTTCATTTTAATAATTTTAGCTCTGGTTTATATTTGTATCAAGTTTTTTCAGAAAGTAAGCTAGTTTATTCAGGTAAATGGACTAAACTATAGTTTTTCAAAATTATATATTTTCATTCACTGTTGTCCGACTAATATTTGCTAGTCAGGGCTAAAGCCCTTTTGTAACGAGCATTTTCAACCCCACGCTGAAGCATGGGGTTGCATAACGCATTTTATTGAGGTTCAATTTATTATTATCATTAATCGGACAACAATAATTTTCATTGTCTATTTAGATAATAGTAAAAAGACTTACCACTTACCGCTTGTGACTTAAAACTTTCATCTACCTTTGCGTAAATTCATTCTTACATGAAAGGAATTATTCTCGCCGGCGGACAAGGAACAAGATTATTTCCGCTGACCCTGGCAATGAGCAAACAGTTAATGCCGGTATATGACAAACCGATGATTTATTATCCTTTGTCAACCTTAATGTTGGCTGGAATCAAAGACATATTAATCATTTCGACACATCGAGATCTTCCCATGTTTGAAGCATTGTTAGGAGATGGATCACAGATTGGGATTACTTTGCAATATAAGGTGCAAGAGAACCCCAATGGTCTAGCACAAGCGTTTGTCTTAGGGAAAGAGTTTATTGGAAAAGAAAAAGTCTGTTTGATTCTTGGTGATAATATTTTCTATGGGCATAAACTTCCAGAGCTTCTAAGAGCATCAACCGATCCTGTTGGTGGAGTTGTTTTTGCTTATCCGGTAGCAGATCCTGAACGTTATGGGGTAGTAGAATTTGATAAAGATCTTAATGCGGTTTCCATTGAAGAAAAGCCCTTAGAACCCAAGTCCAATTATGCTGTACCGGGTATTTATTTCTATGATAATTCTGTCGTATCGATTGCTGAGAATTTAAAACCGTCTGCAAGAGGAGAATATGAAATTACAGATGTCAATCGTGAATATCTAAGACAAAATTTGCTCAAGGTTGGAGTATTAGGAAGAGGCGTAGCTTGGTTAGATACCGGAACTCATGAGTCGCTCATGCAAGCTTCACAATTCATTCAGGTTATTGAACAGCGGCAGGGTCTTAAGGTCGGTTGCATTGAAGAAGTGGCATATCTTATGAATTTCATTGATAGGCAGGGTTTAGGAAGAGAAGCCAATAAACTGGCTAAAAGCGACTATGGAGCTTATCTCGTTAAACTCTTAAAACTGATGTAAGATTTTTCAAACAATTTTACCAATTTTTCGTTTGTGTTACTGTCTTTAAGACCTTAATCAAAAATTTTATTGTTATGTATCCAATAGATATGGTTAGACCAATGGCCCAAGAACTTAATATCTCAGGGTTTGAGAGTTTGACAACCCCCGAAGAAGTCAGTACCAAACTTGAATTAAAAGAAGGTACTAGCCTTTTAGTGATAAACTCTGTCTGCGGTTGTGCTGCTGCAAACGCGAGACCCGGGGTAAAAATGGCGATACAGGGTTCTAAAAAACCAGATAATCTTTTCACAGTATTTGCAGGAGTAGATACTGCTGCTACTGCAAAGGCAAGAGAGTTTTTGTTGCCTTATCCTCCATCATCTCCAGCAATCGCTTTATTTAAAAATGGAAAAGTGGTCCATATGTTGGAAAGACATCATATAGAAGGTAGATCAGCACAGATGATTGCAGACAATTTATCTTCTGCATTTCAAAATTATTGTAATTAATATTCGTAATGGTAAGGCAAATTATTCAGGTAGTATTCTTCTTATTGATTAGTACAATTTCGATTCATGCAAGTGTAGATTCCAATATTGTATTTCAGCCAATCTACTCAAAAAAAGAAATCAGAAAAGAGTCAAAAGATATTAAAGAGTTCGCAAAGAAAATTAAGTCTTTAGTTAAATCGCAAAAATCTGACAATATTGATCTAAAGAATTATTCTTTAGAAGAAATAAAAAGTCAAATGAAAAAAGAATATGAAGAACTCAATAAAAGAATTACAATCCGAGCCAAAAAAATTAGCCCTTCGAAGCGGTCAAAGGATACTTTAATAAGCGGTGATATACCACAAGGATATAACCCAACTATAAAAGGCCAATTTGAAAAAGTGGATAAGAATGAAATTCTAAAAGGTAAGAATGAAACAGAAATTCTTATGATGTATTCTAAGATTCTGAATCACGAAAACAGAATTATAAGACAGTTGGAAGAATTCCAGGAATTTAATAGCACTACTCCAAGTACAACTTTCGATTCTGTTATCAAAAATGCAAATGAATTTAAGAATTGTCTTAAAGATGAACTAGCCTTGCTCTCTAAAGAAAAGGGAAAGAAGAAGTAAAATTTCTAATCTGTCTTTTCTCTTGTATACAAAATAAAATCTGTAGAAGGAATCTTGTTAGACCCGACCTGTCTTAGCATTGTAACCAATTGGCCACGGTGATAGCTAGCATGATTAAACAAATGAATTATTGCATCCTGAATAAGAGATTCATATTCACCATTTGCTCGTCTATACTTAAATTTTGATTGAAAAATCTGCTCGTCAGAAGATTCAATAAAACGAACCCATTGTTGGGAAATTTCTTTAAATTCTTTGAGCAATTCAGAAAATTCTCCATTATAATCTTCGCCAAATTTGTATAAAAATTGAGGATCATTTAAGCGAAACCACCAGCCTTTTTCCGCATCAAACATATGTTTAACAGTCATTCGTATCGAATTGAAACTGCTATTGATTTCCTGTTCCAATTGTTCCTGATCGAGTGTAGAAAATACATCAAAGAATCTTTGATTAGCCCAAACATTATACTTAGCCAATTGTAATAAATAATCTTTCATGATTGTATATTATTTTTTGAGTAAAACTTTTATTGCAGATTCGATATCTTCATATTGAAAATGAAAGCCATTGCTTTGCAATCTTTTGGGAATGACTCTTTGAGATTGAAGAACGATCTGACTCATTTCTCCTACTACCAAACGTAGTAACCAGGCCGGGATTCCAAACATTAAATATACCTTTTGATTGACCTTTGATATAGAATGAATTAGAGTTTTCTGTGTAACTGGTTTTGGAGCAGTAATATTATAAACACCGGAATTGCTATTATTGCGGATTAGAAATTCAATACTCCGACATAAATCATCAATATGAACCCAGGAATAATATTGGCTTCCATTACCAAACCAATTTAAAACACGAAAGATTGAACCTATTAATAGTTTTGGCCACACTCCCGATTCATTGCTGAGGACAAGTCCAATTCTTATTTTAATAAGGCGGCTACAAAATGGATCTAAAGTATCTGCTTCATCTTCCCATTGCGCCACAACTTCTGACATAAAATCTTTTCGGGATATAGCAGAATCTTCATCCAGAATATTTTCTTTACAATCGCCGTAAATTCCAATTGCACTTGCATTAATAATCAGAGGACTATGAATCCTTTCTTTTATAAAGTTATTTTTTAGGGTTTGTATCGAAAGTATTCTTGATTGTAAAATTCTTTTCTTGCTTTCTGTTGTCCAATACGTAGCAATATTTTCGCCGGATAAGTTGATAATAATTGGATTTCCAATAAATGCAGATTTGTTAATGTATCCTGTGTTAGAGTCCCAATGATAATAGTTATCACGTGCAGGTTTTTGTTGCCTGCTTAGAATTCTTATCTCATATCCTTTAGATTCCAGATATTTTTGCAAATGTCTTCCGATTAAGCCACTTCCTCCGACAAGCAGTATTATATTTGCTTTAGAATCAATTTCCGACATAGATATGAATAACAGTTTAAAAGGAATTTTGCTCATCACAAAGACTTTTATTTTTTTCAGCGTAATGGTTGTCTTATTCCCTACTTGTAAGAAAGATGATAAATCAAAAGAATTCGTATTGCGAATCAGACTGGCTGACGAGCCGGATTGCCTCCATCCTGTTATTTCACAGCATGGGCTCGCTACACAATTAGAATCGCTTATAATGCCTCCTTTGTTTGAATATGATGTCGTATCACTGGATCCACTATCTATTCTTTTAGAAAACCTGTCTCAACCTGAGGAAGTGAATGATTCAACTTACGTTTATAATTATCGAATACATAAAGAAGCGGTATGGGATGATGGGAGACCAGTTGTCTCTTCCGACATTTTATTTACCTTAAAATCTTCACTTAATCCGTTCATAAAGAATAAAACGTATGCCGGATTTTTTAAAAATATCAGAGATGCTAAAGTAGATGAAACAGATCCAAAAAGCATACAAATTTTTGTGAACAAAAGTTATATGCTTCATCGTGAGATGAGTGGAAATTATTGTATTTATCCTGAACATATATATGATTCTAAAAGTATATTGAAGGGTTTCAGTCTTCAGGACTTGCTGACAAAAGATTCAGCTTCTCTAGGTGCGGAAAAGTGGAATCAATTAAAATTATACGCAGAAGAATATCAATCGAATGATTTTTGTAGAAATAAAATTACGGGTTGTGGTCCTTATAAGTTAGCATCATGGCAATCCGGGTCTAAAATTATACTGGAAAAAAAGAAATCCTGGTGGGGTGATAGCTTATCTAAGAATTATCCCTTGCTTACTGCTAAACCTGATCGGATTGAGTATTGGATTCTGCCTGATGAAACCAGCGCCTTGTTAGAATTAGAAAAAGGGAACATTGATATTATGTCTGACATAACACCCAGGAACTATGTTGATTTACAAAAAAAAGGAAACTCACAATTACAATTTGCGACGCCTTCTATTCTACAATATAATTTTGTTGAAATAAATCATAGACGTGCTTCATTGTCAGAAGAAAATGTCAGAAAAGCACTTTGCCACTTAATTGATATTCAAAAATTTATTCAGGAGCATTATTATAATCTTGCAGTATCTGTTAAATCTCCTGTGCACCCATCAAGAAATTATTTTAATTCAGAGCTTCAGGATTATGATTTTAATCCCGGAAAAAGTATTTCAATTTTAAAGGAAAGTGGATGGAAGGATTCAGATAATGATGGAACCTTAGACAAGGTAATAAAGAATAAAAAGGAAAAACTAGCTTTTCAATTGTTGGTAACAAATAGAGAACTGAGTAAAAAATTCGCTCTCTTATTTCAAGAAGAAGCAAAAAAGGTTGGCATTACGATAGACATTGTTACAAAGGAAACAACCGCGTTTATGTCAGAATTGAATAGCCTCAATTTCGATCTTGCAATGTCAGGTGCGAGGCAATCTCCATCACCATGGGATCCTTATCAGGCCTGGAGTTCTAAAAATACCAATTCCGGAGGATTTAATAAATCGGGTTATTCAAGTTCTTTTGTTGATAGTTTAATTTTTGCAATTCGAACGGCTTCGAATGAAAGTAATCGAACAACAGCATACAAGTTATTACAGAAGGATCTTCATGAGCATGTTGCGCAAATCTTTTTATTTGCGCCCAAAGAAAGAATAGCATATAATAAAAGATTGAATATTGAAACGGGTTCCAGAAGGCCGGGATATTATGAAGGCATGGTAAAGTTGAAATAATTATGATTTCATTTATTTTGAATCGTCTTTTACAAGCAGTGCTTTTAATTTTTTTTTTAAGCCTGATTGGATTTTGGATAATCAACAATATCCCTGGATCATATGAGGATTTTTTAAAGGCCGAAGAGTATAACACAGAAGAATCAGAGAATTCGGGAAGTCCAATTCAATTACCACTTTTCTATTTTGGAATAATGCCGGAATTTAGTGATGAAGAAAAAAAGAACCCTAAAGATATTCATGCTTACCGTTATCTTCCACAATTCAGATGGAATGGTACAAGAAATCAATATCATGAATGGTTATCAAAATCTTCTTATTCATTGAGAGATTCAAAACCCGTGACTAAGAAAATTCTTGAAGCATCAGGCTGGTCAATAATGTTTATGCTTCCTGCCATTCTATTGATTTTTTTTCTGGGATTATTTTTGGCAGAATGGTCTGTTCGAAGTCAAAATAAAAGAGCCGTTACTATTGTAACACAAGTTTTAATATTTTTTCATTCTATTCCTGCATTTTGGTTAGCAAGTATTTTATTGATATTTTTTGCAGGAGTAAGTTTTTTAAATATTCTCCCTTCCTCTTTTGTTTCCTCAGGAGCAAATTCACCCTGGGAATTTTGGACTACCAAATTGCATTATTTAATACTGCCTCTTCTGAGTATTGTATTGCCTACACTATCCGTAGTCTACAACTTATCTCGACAAAAGTATCTTGAACAAATTAATACATCATCATGGGTAAGAATGATATCTGCCGGACTCAGTGTTAAGGAAGGATTATCTAAAGAAGTCCGACCTCATGTTCTTATACTCTTATTAGCGTGGATTGCATCAGCTATTCCTTTACTGATCGGAGGATCCATTATCATTGAAACAATATTTGCGATACCCGGAACAGGTAGATTATTATTTCAATCCATTACCATAAGAGATTGGCCGGTTGTGCATGGTTTGTTTTTATTTTCTGGAGCACTAACCATTTTGGGAATTCTTGTTTCAGATATTCTCCAAAGAAAATTTGATCCTAGAATTAAAAATTAAGATTCAGATTTTTTTACTTCTTCTTCCGGCTTTTCATCACTAACATGTTGGCCTGCGAAAGGAACAGGCTCTGCTCTTTTATCGATGTGATACGGAGAAGGACCAATCAATCTCTCAACATCTGATTTTAATAGTACTTCTTTTTTTAGCAATTCATTTGCAAGAGTATCTAGTTCTAGTTTCTTTTCAGTTAGTAATTGCTGTGCACGTTGGTATTGTGTATCTATAAGTAATCTTACCTCTTCATCCATCATCTTTGCAGTTTCTTCGCTGAAAGGACGTGTAAAATTATCTTGCGACATGCTTAAAAAAGAAACGTTACCTACTTTCGAGTTCATACCAAATGTAGAAACCATGCTATAGGCAATCTTTGTGACTTGATCCAAATCGGATTGCGCGCCGGTAGAAATTTTATCAAAAATAATTTTTTCTGCAGCTCTTCCTCCCATCGTCATACATATTCTGTCATTCAATGCTTCCGTTCGAGTTATATATTCTTCTTTAGGGAGATATTGTGCATAACCCAATGTACCAATTCCTCTTGGAACGATAGTGACTTTAACCAATGGAGAAGCATGTTTTAGATACCATCCACAGATTGCATGTCCAGCTTCATGATAAGCAATGATTTGTTTTTCTTCCGGAGCTATAATTTTATTTTTCTTTTCAAGCCCTCCAATCACCCGGTCTAAAGCAAAATTAAAATCATCGATGTCGATTTCTTTTTTGTTTCTTCTCGCAGCGACAAGCGCCGATTCGTTGCAGACATTTGCTATATCCGCGCCAGCAAATCCCGGAGTCATTTCTGCTAATTCCTTTGGTGTTACATTGGGTGAAAGTTTGAGCTTTTTGAGATGAACAGCAAAAATTGCTTCTCGGCCAACTAAATCAGGTGGGTCGATTGAAATTTGTCTATCAAATCTACCGGGTCTCAACAATGCATTGTCCAGAATGTCAGGCCTGTTAGTAGCCGCCATTAGAATTACTCCTTTATCGCTTGAGAACCCATCCATTTCTACCAGAAGTTGGTTAAGGGTATTTTCTCTTTCATCATTTCCTCCCTGAACCAGGCTTTTGCCTCTAGCTCGTCCTACAGCATCAATTTCGTCGATAAACACAATGCAAGGAGCTTTTTCTCTTGCCTGTCTGAATAAATCTCTTACTCTTGAAGCACCGACTCCTACAAACATTTCGACGAAATCAGAACCGGAGATGCTAAAAAAAGGAACTGCCGCCTCTCCGGCTACTGCCTTGGCAAGCAAGGTTTTACCTGTTCCCGGAGGGCCAACTAAAAGAACACCTTTTGGTATTTTTCCTCCAAGAGCGGTATATTTTTTCGGATTTTTGAGAAAATCGACCACTTCCATGACCTCTTCCTTCGCTTCTTCCAGACCGGCGACATCCGCAAAGGTTATATGTGTATTTTGATCCTTCTCAAATAACATCGCCTTTGACTTTCCAATATTGAATATCTGGGCCCCCGGACCTGAGCTGCCACCACTCATTTTTCGCATAATGTACATCCATATGGCAATAATAAATATCAGAGGAACAATAAATGTAAGGATAGGCCCTAACCAGTTTTGTTTTTCTATATAAACAATGTCAATTTTATTGGAAATCCTTTCATTCATTTTATCAATCTTATCAGCAAAATTCTCTGAAGGACCGATGTTAAATGTATAAGCGGGTTTTTCAGTTATTCCGGGACGCGAAGCTTCTTTATGAATCTCTTTATTGAACGCCTCTTCTTTTAAATAAATACTTGCAATTTTATTGTTGCTTACTTCAACTTTTGCAATGTCTCCTGCGGCTGCCATTGCTTCAAACTTGCTAAAACTGATATCTTGTTGTTTAGGGTTAACAAAAACAAACAATTGAAATCCTATGATAGCCAGGAATAAAATACCGTAAATCCAGTATGAGCTGGATGTTCCGGATGGCTTTTTGGGTTTATTATTTTCTGAATTTTCCATTCAAATTTGTTGTAATTAGTAATAACGGATGTTCTTTATAAAAGTTTCAACTACAGATTTTGAAATTCTGTAATTTTTCCATCACTCCAGAGATTTTCCAGATCATAATAGTGACGTGTGGGTTTGTCAAAAACGTGCAATACGATATCAAAAAAATCTACCAGAACCCATCTTGCTCCAAGTTGACCTTCAATATGATTGGCCTTTTGGTCGGATTCTGTCTTAACTCTTCTTGCTGCATTGCTAGCAATTGATTTTACTTGTGTGGAGCTTTCACCTTCACAAATGATAAAATATTTAGCAGGAGCTTCAGGAATCTTGCTTAGATCAATTAATACGATATTCTTAGCTTTGATGTCTTGAATACTATCTATGATCAGAGATAAAAGTTCTTCTTCCTTATTTTTACGGCCCTGGGTTTTAACAGATGAATTTGACAATAAGATTATTTTAACAATTATTTAATAAAGCAATACAAAATAAGGTAAAATTTTGGAATTACAAAAATTAAAATTCAAACACCAATTTTTACAGCAAGTAGATTCAACGAATCGATATGCTATTGAACTACTATCAAATATCAATCCGAATGATGGTTTTTGCGTCATTTCAGACTTTCAGACAGAGGGGAAGGGACAATATGGCAGATCCTGGCAAAGTGAAAGCGGAAAAAATATTTTATCCAGCTTTATTTTCAACACAAAAGACAAGTTCTCAAGTATAGATCATTTTGTATTAAATGTGATTGGTTCCATTGCAGTTTATGAAACTTTATCAAACTTTATTCCTTCGGAGGAAATAAAGATCAAATGGCCGAATGATATCTTGATTCATTCAAAAAAAATCGCCGGCATTTTAATTCAAAATATATTTAGAGGACACGAATTAATTTGGACAGTAATTGGAATAGGAATAAATGTCAATCAAAATCATTTTGAAAATGAACATAAAGCAACTTCCCTCTTTCAATTATTGTCAAAAGAATCAGATAGAATTGATCTTCTTCAAATATTACATGACCAACTTATGATTCAATTCGAAAAGCTAATACAAGGAAAAGTACCGTTACTGTATGAATTGTACAATGAAAAATTATTTGGATTACATCAAATCTGTAATCTCCAAAAAGCGAATGATGAAATTATACAAGGCAAAATAAGATCCGTTGATAAATATGGAATGTTAAGTGTTGAAATAGGAAACAAGGTTCAGGCGTTTGATTTTAGTTCAGCGAGAATTATTTTAACGTGAATAGAGAAAGTCGAGAGTCGAGAGTCGCGAGTTTCGAGTCGTGAAAAAAAGTCGCGAGTCGTGGGTCGAGAGGTGTGGAG
>JABFRV010000054.1 GCA_013140975.1 Saprospiraceae bacterium | reverse complement strand
GTTAAGCGCTTAGGATTGGTTTGTATTTCTATCCAGTCTAAAGTTCAGAATACGGAAACAAGATATGCCTTAATTTTCTTCCGTAAAATTCTTAATTTTATTAGATATTTACCATTTGCAATAAATGAACATTTTAGTATGAAATCCAGTGTCTTGTTTTATGATCCTTCTGCAAAGCAGGTTCTGCAGAAAAATATGGCGTCAATAAATGGAGAGTATTATGAAATAAAGAAAGGTGAGACCATTCTCCAGTTTGTTCGCAGGTTTTTTGAAAAAGAGACGATACCAACACTTTGTGATGCTTCCAATCTTGAAGCATTTGGATCGTGTAGAGTATGCAGTGTTGAAGTAAGTAGACCTGGAAACGGAGGATCAAGAACAGTAGCGGCATGCCACACTCCAGTTGAAGAAGGAATGATTATTCAAACCGAATCGTCATCTATTCAAAAACTACGAAAAAATATTATCGAACTTGTACTCACGGATCATCCATTAGATTGTCTTACTTGTGAAGTAAACAACAACTGTGAATTACAGGATGCAGCAGCAAGAGTTGGAATCCGAAAAGTAAGATATCCTGAAGGAAAAAATCATCTCGACAGGCAGAAAGATTTATCTCATCCTTACATGACGTCTGATCTAAGTAAATGTATTATGTGCTATCGATGCGTTAGAGCGTGTGACGAAGTACAAGGTCAGATGGTATTAAGTGTAATGGGAAGAGGATTTGATGCAAAAATAATTAAGGGAGCAAATCAATCTTTTTTCGAATCGGAATGTGTAAGTTGTGGAGCCTGTGCACAAGCTTGTCCGACTTCTGCTATATCAGATGTATTTCAATCCAAAGCTTTAGTAGGACAAGATAAAATCAGAAGTGTGTGCACTTATTGTGGCGTTGGGTGTAATCTTGAAGTGAGTGTAAAAAACGGTGAGATACTAAGTATACAGGCACCAATGGATGCAGAAGTAAATAGTGGGCATACTTGTTTGAAAGGAAGATTTGCGTTTAAGTTTTATAAACACCCGGAAAGACTACAATTTCCAATGATCCGAAAGAATGGTGAATTGGAAAGAGTAAGCTGGGATGAAGCATATGATTACATTGCAGAAAAGCTCAATGAAATAAAAGCAAAGTATGGACCAAATTCCATCGGTGGAATTTCTTCCGCCAGATGTACTAACGAAGAAAATTATGTAATGCAAAAATTTATTCGTGCAGTAATTGGTACGAATAATATTGATGGTTGTGCAAGAGTTTGTCATTCTCCTACAGCTTTGGGAATGCAACGTACATTCGGAACAGGCGCAGCAACCAATTCAATTGAAGATCTTAAGCATACGAATGCTATAATGATAATCGGAGCGAATCCAACAGATGGGCATCCAGTAACCGGTGCGAAGTTGAGACAGTTTGCAATGAAGGGAAAGACTACAATTGTAATCGATCCACGTCGCACAGAAATTGCAAGATATGCAACGCATCATCTTCAATTGAGACCCGGAACGAATGTAGCAGTATTGAATATGATGTTGTATCACATCATCAAAGAAAATTTGATAGCAAAAGATTTTATTGAATCTCGAACAGAAGGTTTTGAAGAATTTAAACAAAACATTTTAAAACTCAACATAAGAGAATTAGAAGAAGTATCAGGAGTTAAAAGAGAAGAGGCACGAGATGCAGCAATTGCTTATGCAACTGCAGGCAATGCAATGTCATTCCATGGCTTAGGTGTTACTGAGCATTATCAGGGAACATATACAGTGATGATGATTGCCGATCTTGCAATGATCACAGGAAATATTGGTAGACCAGGAGTAGGTGTAAATCCTTTACGTGGACAAAACAATGTACAAGGAATGGCAGACATGGGAGTACAGCCATATCAAGGTGCAGGATATTTAGACTTAACTCTTCCTGAAATTAAAAAGAAATATTCTGATTTTTATGGAGCAGATATTCCGTCTGAAATTGGATTAAAAATTCCAGAAATGTACAATGCCGCCATTGAAGGAAAATTCAAGGCCTTGTATGTCATGGGAGAAGACATGGCTCAGTCAGATCCAAATACAAATAAAGTAATCAAAGCATTAGAATCATTAGATCTATTGATTGTTCAGGAATTATTTATGACGGAGACCGCCAAGTACGCTCATGTTGTTTTACCGGGTGCTTCTTTCCTTGAGAAAGAAGGAACATTTACCAACGGAGAAAGAAGAATTCAGAAAGTTCAAAAAGTAGTCGAACCTATTGGGGAGTCAAAAGCGGACGGACAGATCGTAATTGATCTTATGAATCGAATGGGATATAAGCAAGATGATTATTCAGCTGATGGTTTGTTAAAAGAAATTTCACAAATCGTTCCATTCTTTGCAGGAGTTAAATGGGATGAATTAGGCGACAATGGAAAACAATGGCCGGTATTAGCCAATGGAACGGACACAAAAATTCTACACACTGAAGAATTTAAAAGAGGCAAGGGAAAATTTGTATTTAAGGAATATGTAGAAACACCGGAGATTCTTGAATACTCTGAAGAGTTTCCTTATATTTTAACTACCAATCGTGTACTTGAACATTATAATGCCGGAACGATGACACGACGAACAGGAAATAATGAAATTATAACAGAAGATATTCTAATGGTTAATCCACAAGATGCAAGAGAAAATAAAATTCAGGACGGCGATATGGTCGAGATAGAATCGGCAAGAGGAGCAGTCAAAGTTAAAGCACACATTACTGATGAAGTAAAACCAGGAATACTAAGTACTACATTCCATTTTCCTGAATTAATGTTGAATATTGTTACTTCTGATATCAGTGATGAAATTGCGAAATGCCCGGAGTATAAGGTAGTCTGTGTAAGAATGAAGAAAGTTGAATTAGCAGTTAGCAATAAGTCGTAATCCAAAAATAATTTATGCAATCTAAAGCATTAACTGTCGAAGCTTACATGAAAGAAATACCTAAAGAGCGGTATGAAGCTATGGAGCAATTGCGAAAAGTCATTAAAAAAAATCTTCCCAAAGGATTTAACGAAGAAATGTCTTATGGGGGAATAGGTTATGTTGTTCCTCATAATCTTTATCCGCCAGGATATCATTGTGATCCCAAATTACCATTACCGTTTCTTGGCATTTCCTCGCAAAAAAACTTTATTGGATTCTATCACATGGGAATATATGCATCTCCGGAATTATTAAAATGGTTTCAGAACGAATATCCTAAATATTGTAAATCCAAATTGGATATGGGAAAGAGCTGTCTTCGTTTGAAGAAGATGGATGATATTCCTTACAAATTAATTGGAGAACTTTGTACGAAGATGAATCCTGAAGACTGGATTGCTCAATATGAAAAAGTATTTAATAAAAAATAAATTAATATGAATATAATTAAAAAGATTAGCTTTTTAGCACTTATTATTTTAGCACTTAATTCAAATGCTCAAAATATTGAATTGTTACAAGATTTAACTGGGGATAGCGAGGATGGAATATATTCTTATGGAATCGAATCAGCCTCAACTTCTAATTTATTATATTTTCAAGGAAGACCATTTTTTTCAACAAAAATATATAGTTCAACAGGAGTTAAAGGAAATGCGAATGAATTAGGATTTAACGATAGCCTATTTGATCCCAAATTCATAACAACCTCAGGGGATAATTTGTTTTTTCTTGCAAGAGGAAGTCAAAAAGCACTATATGTCTATAATGAAACCAATAAGAGTATTACCGTATTGTTAAATAATGAAGGAGGAGATAACTTGGGATTATTTCCAATGAAAAATAATTCTGCGCTACTTGTTAGATCCAAAGCAACTAGCAATAAGCCGGATGAAATATGGTTTACTAATGGAACAAAAGGAGGAACAAAATTAATTTATGAAAGCCAGGAATTTCCATCTACTATAGATTTTTCCAGATTTGGTGATGCATTAATAATTTCAGATGGTAGTACCAATATTACTCAAAAGCAAGCGATAATATGTGATGGCACTCAAGCAGGGACTATGACGATTAAAGATTACTTATCTTCTTCTATTGCTATTAATTATGTTGATGATGCTTTTGGAGTAGACAATAAATTATTTATTTATGCCAAAACAACCAGTGGAAAAAATAATAATTATATGATTTCAAATTCAACTACTTTCAAAGATTTAGGAAATATTGGTTCTATTAATTCTATTTCAAGGATTGGATCTAAATATATTTTTTACCTTTTTAGAGAACTTCGGGTTTATGATACCACGACTTCAAAGTTAGAATACTTATCAGATATGGGAAGCTTTGAGTTTACTGTAGGTGGAGACAATAAGTTTTTCTTTACAAAAGATGGAACTTCGCGAAAAGAACTATGGGAAACAAATGGAACGGCAAGTGGAACGATCAGGATTAGCGACAATGTTAGTAGTACATTTTTGCAATCCTATAGAGCAATAAATAATGGAACAAAATTACATTACCTAAAGAATTTATCAACTGTTGAATTATGGGAATATGACTATATTACTAAAACGAATTTAAAAATTACAGATTTATATCCAAGTCCACCAATAAATTTTATACCAACTTTATTTTATTTTAAAGGCAAGCTCTTTTTTGGAAAGGAAACAACGAAAGAAGGATTTGAATTGTGGTATTTGAATTTATCAACGGGCACGATCAATCAAGAAGAACAAAAAAATAAGTTTGTTTATTTTGATCAAAGTAATAAAATGTTGGTAAGAAACATTGACTTTGAAAATATCAAGTTAAAAATTCAAATTTATAATTTTGAAGGTAAATTAATGAATGAGATCGATAATAATTATGAGTCCAAGATTCTATTATCTGACCTTACAATGCCAGGAGTTTATTTGGTAAAAATTATTCAGGGCGACCAGAATCAAACACTCAAAATTTCTTTAACTGATTAATGTAAGATTTTTTTTCAAAGCAATAGCGCGATAAACTAATTTTAAATTAGAAATTATTTATTAAATGAAACTTGTCAATAATCTACAACTAATATTCATGCCATTGAAAAATACTTTAAGGATAAGCTTATTGCTATTATTAACAAGCACTTCCTATATCAAAGCACAAACTGTTGAACTGCTTAAAGATTTCACTGGCGATAAAAAAAGTGGAATAAATAATTTTGGAATCGAATCAGCTTCAACAGCAAATGTTCTTTATTTTCAGGCTGTTCCTTCATTTATAACTAAAATAGTAAGCTCCACTGGTGAAAAAGGAAATGCAACAATAATGAGCCTTAATGACAGCATTGGAGATCCAAGATTTTTAACAGCATCAGGAACAAATCTGTATTTTACCGGAAACGGAAAAGCAAGAGGGCTTTATGTGTATAGTGAAATTAATAATACGGTTACGTATCTAATGAACACAACTGGAGGAGATGATTTTGGAATATTTCCTGCGAAGAATAATTCTGCGTTTTTTGTAAGGTCTAAGACATTTGGAAGTACTCCTGACCAGATATGGTTTACCAATGGTACAGCTGTAGGCACAAGAATGGTTTATGAAAGTAAAGATTTCCCAACAAAAATTAATTATTCAAGATTAGGGGATGCATTAATAATATCGGATGCAAACACATCAGCGACGCAGAAACAAGCCATTATCAGTGATGGAACTACAAATGGATCAGTTCTGGTGAAAACTTATGTAATGTCACTTATTAATTTAGATATTGTTACTGATGCTGCGGGTAGCGGGAACGTATTATTTATTTATGGAAAAAATTCAAGCGGGAAATCGAGTAATTACTATATCACGGCTAAGAGAGGTTTTAATGACTTAGGCAATATTGGAGATATTACATCAGTATTCCAGTTGGGTTCGAAGTTCATAATTAATGCAGGGCAGGTTCTAAATGCTTACGATACAGTACAAAATAAATTAGAACAACTAACTACAATGGGAAGTCTAGAATATTCTTATGTGGGTACATTAAGATACTTTTTTACTAAAAATGGATCCGGAAAAAAAGACCTTTGGGAATCAGATGGAACAAAAGCGGGAACAAAAGTTGTAAATACTAGTATTGGCCCAACAGTATTGGAATCTTTTAATGCAGTAATTGCAACTTCAAGAATATACTATGTTAGAAATATTGGCAATATTGTAGAATTATGGGAGTATGATTCTGTTAATAAATCCAATAAAAGAATAACTGACCTATACATTCCGCTTCAGATTTTTTTCACACCAACATTATTTTTATTTAAGGATAAGGTATTTTTTGGAAGAGAGACAACAACGGGCGGAATGGAGTTGTGGTATTATAATCTGGTAACTGGTGTGAAGAATGTGTATACACAATCAGCCGCAATTGCGTATTATGATCAAGTAAATAATCAGATCGTTAGAAACAGAGAGTATGAAGGAAAAAAACTTAGTATTCAATTGTACAATTCTTCTGGTACATTACTATTGAATGTAGAAAACTATCAAGATGCAGTAATCCCATTGAGTGATCAGTATTCATCAGGAATATATTTCGTTAGAATTAACGAAGAAGAAAACTTTCAGGCTTTGAAATTAAGTCTGCATAAATAAATTTATATTTAATACAAAAAGGAAGCTGTACCACAATTATTGCAAGATATGCCTCCTACCTATATTTTTATATAAAACTTATTAACGATTCATATGATACGACCTAAACAGTTCTATCGGTGTACCATTAATCTCAGTTAATTGACCACTCCAAGCAAGTTTATACAATTTCTTAAGGTCAGATTTGTCACGAGCAGTCAATCGGCTATTCGTTCCGTAATTCATAATTGTAAATGGACTATTGGAGCCAGACTGTTCGCTTAATTCCGCAAGATCTCTGCTTTCGGATATTGGATACCATTAGAAAATCAACCCAGTTTATTTACTTTCTAAGTATAAGAGTAGAGAAATTGAGAATGAAATATTAAGTTTGTGATGTAAAATCATAATACACATATGTTAACACTTAGTTAAAGAAATATAAAAACTTGTTTGGATATATTTCAAATCTACGATTTGAAATATATCAATTTAAAATGAAAAAGAATCTTAAAATTTATTCAAAGTCTTTCAGAATTTTATCCCTAGCTATTCCTATTGCTTTTATAATTATTTCTTCTTTATCGCCTAAAGAACCAATTAACAAGCAAGAAGCTAAAATTATCTGTGAAAATGAGCTACTATCCTGCAATCAATCTGATTTAAATCCATGTAGTTATTCAAGCATTGAATCATTTGTAGATGCCTTGATTGCGGAACTTAATAATCAACTCAATAATTGTGGCATGGCTTTGGTAGATTGTAACCAATCTCTAGGACCATGTTGTTATGATGATGCACTTTTTACTTTCAACACCCAGCTATCCTCAGGTAAAAATCCTTATTTTTATTGTACAAATCAAAGCTGTAACTCCTTTACATGCATTGGTTTAATCGGAGGAGGAAGTCAGCACAATATTCTGACTGTCGCAGATCAGAATGAATTACTCGGGAGACTAAGAACCGCTGCTATTACACAAGGCAATATAGCATGTAATGGCTCTTATGGTCCAATTCATAAATATGAAGTTTTTAGAACTCCTCCTATTGGGATTCCTTTAGGAGCTTGTTCATCAGATGGACCATGTTTTAACCTATCAATTAGAATGAAAGTGACTTATTTATGTTCTTGTCCAAACTAATACGTGATAATAAAAATGATTAAGTTCTTTGCCATTTTAGCCCTAGAAATCATATTACTTCAAGTAGGAACTACTCAAGATACATGGCGACGCTCTGAATCATCTTCGCAATTAGAAATTGGAGATGTTGCAATATCTTCTGAGTATGGTTACTTTGTAAGCTTAAAGAACAACCATCACATATTTCATTCAAAGGATAGTGGATCAACATGGCAACAAGTAGGAATAAATAATGGTAAGAATAAGTTCTATCTTACATTGGATAGATCATATTTAAATGTAATAGACAATAAGGTTTATAGTGTAAGCTGCGCAGGAGCTAGTAAGCGATACCTTTATAACAACGATATATTTGATCCATTAGATAAATACACTAATTCACCCAAAGAAAACTTAATAGTTAACCAAGAGGGAAAGATATTCTATAAAACTGAATCATACATCAACCGAACAGATAGTTATTGGAATCCTAATTACGAAAAATTTATTTTCAAATATGAAAACGATTATTGGATTAAGTCAACTAGCTTTTATACGGATGAGAATAACTATGTTATTACTTCAAATTTTATCGATTCGTTAATAACATACAAAGTTACAACAGATGAACCAGCCAAGGTATCAATTTATTCTAAGCTAAAGGTTCCCAGAAGTATTCCAATATCATTTGTATCCAAAGGAGGAACTATCTACTTTATGGATAATTTTAGCGGTTCTCACATTTTTAATTATGTATCAAAGTCGGAATTAAATAAAATAAAAATTTCAAGTCTGCAAATTGAGCATTTAGCAAGGTTAATCTATTTTTATTTTGTTAATTCACAAGCAGAGATATTTATTGTAACAGACAAAGGGGTATTTATGAATAATGGGATAGATGAAGATCAATGGATTAAATGTCATCAGCTGAGCGATCGATTACCTTTGCCACCAGGTTTAAAAGTCTTAGGCTTTGATACCAAGAGTTTTATCAAGGATAGCATGAATGCCTTGATTAGTTATGGCGATAATTGCGGACAATCGGAATATTATTGCTTCACACCTAAATTCAAGAAATGGAAATCTATACAGCTCGACGCACATATTGATAATCTCTTAAATGTAGTTAAGAACAAAAACAATCGATTGTATGCATTTAGACCATGTGAGAATTTTTTTGGAAGAAACTACCTTCAATCTGACAATGAAGGTAAAGATTGGGAAACTATAATAATTAACGAGGAATATGTAAGTAGTATTGGAATTAATAAAAACGGTGAAGCACTTGCAATCGCTACAAACAACAGGTTGTATCTCTATAACAGCACCCTAGATAATTGGGACGAAATTCAATCACCTGTGGAACCGCAAGGCAATATAGATTTATTACATATTTATTCATCTGAGAATGAATTGTTCTTGTCTGGTAAAACAAAAATAGGCTCGCCAGTTGAGAAAAATTATTTATACCATTCAACCAATGGAGGAATAAATTGGGTAGAGATAAAATCATTCATACAAAGATCTTCTCACCCATTGAATGATTTTGTAATATTTGAGGATCATAATGGTCACTGGATTGCCTATCCTGAACAAGGTGCTTTCACTCCTATAGGTATTCTAGTGAGTATGGACAGAGGAATGAGTTGGGAATTAGACAAAAGATTTAAAGAATTTTATGCAAGCTCGATAGTTCAACTACTTGATGATAACTTTATTCTTAATGGTGTCTTGAAGCCAAATAAACGAGGTACGTTCATTATTGATTCTCTTGGTAATTACAATATTTATTCCCAATATTATGAGAATAATCCTGCGAGATTTTTCCTTGATAATGACAATAGGGTGTTTGGTTATACAAATTATTCATACACAGATGTACCCTTCTTTAGTACAGATCTGGGATTGAATGTAATTCATGACGATAGTGGGCTCAAACCTACCGATAAAGAAATCAGGATAATTCGATCAGCTGACTATGAAAGAAGTGATAAGATTATACTGAACCTTGCTTATGATGGTATTTATACAACAACTCATGATATATTTAATAAGATAACAGACGATTCTAATACTAAGGAATTGTATTCTGTATTCCAGAATAATGAAATAATAATTATAAAGAAAAAAGACCAATCAGATTGGCATAGCGAAGAGAAACTAAGAGTTTATAATTTATTGGGACAAACCATATTGACTAAAAACTTAGAAAATTCAGACGGCTCAATTAACACAAGACAGTTAACACAAGGTTTTTATTTTTTGCAAGTAAATAAAGGGAATAATAGTTCACAACTAATTAGAATTGTCATTAGATAATTACTCTAACCCATATTTCGTTTCGTATATTAGAAAAATCACTAGTCATTTTATAATTGATTAAGATGATTGTATCTATTATAGAGAGTGAATATCTCTCTGAACGAAAACTTGTCGAAAGTAAGAATAAGTTTTGAAAGAATGAATTCATCAACGCTAAAGTAATCATGGAGACCATTTTCCTTTATACCAGAAATATAAATCCCTTACCGATTCATATGATAAGACCTAAACAACTTCACAGGTGTACCATTAATCTCAGTTAACTGCCCATTCCAGACCTGCTTGTATAACTTTTTAAGATCTCTTCGATCACGGGTTGTTAATCTGCTATTGGATCCATAATTCATAATTGTAAATGGACTATCAGAACCAAACAACTCACTGCGCCATGCTTGTTCTGTAATATTGGCAAAGAAATGCCTTAGACCAAACACATGTCCTAATTCATGTTGTAAAGTTTCAATTTGTTCCGCTCTTGATTGTTCAAACATAGTGGGATAGATATATAAGGTATTACGACCAGGTCCAGGAAAGAAAGCAGAAGCGAGAACACATCCGGATGCATCACAATCTTCCGCATGCATTCTTATTTCAAAATCCCAGGTATCATTATTCTCATGAAACCGTACAGGACAAGCATCTTGCCAACCCATGATTGATTCACCGAGAAGTCTTTTTATTTCAGTTTTAGCAGCTGTTGGGTTTTGAAAATAGCTACCAAATGAACGACTAAACCGCCAGTTCAAAGTAACATTTTTAGCCCACAAAGGAATAAAACCATCAGAAGCGTCAACTCTTAATTCAGCAAGATCTCTTCCTTCAGGTTGTGCATGTCCTTTGGAATCTGTACAGCAGATAACTTTCTTTCTGTAGATATGCCTAACTTTTTCTTCAGGCAGAAAAGTTTTGGTCTTAAGGGAAAGGGCTTCATTTTTTGGAATAGCTTTTTTCTTTACTTTCATGGCTACTATGTTTTAGTATATTTTATAATTATAAGATGGATAAATTGTATATAACATCATTCGAAATAATAAATCAACTGTTAATTCTATTTCGATGAAAATGTTATCAGATGATATCAGAACTAGAAGCGAGGCACATCAAACAACATTCAGAATTTGTCAGTTGAAACAAGTATACATCAAACAACTGTAAACCCTTCTGTTAATTTATGCATTCTTTTATTAAGCTTAAACCAAAGTTTGATGGAAGGATGCATCAACCAATTTTAAAATATTTTCAATTAGAAATTAGAACAATGAGTACCATAAAAAATTCTGTTGCATTATCCATACAAGCATAATTTTTTAAGAATCTTAATACAATATTCATTCCCGCCTGTCTCTCCTTATATCGCGGCTGGACAAGAACCCATAATTCACCCCGACTTTAAGTCAGGACAATTCATTCCTACCACCAGGCATCTTCGAAGTGTTCCAATTGAAAATCAGAATTGGATCTATAAATGATTGATATAATATCAAATCGAATGGCCCACTCATACTTAATCTTTTTCATGTACTCATTGGCGGCGTGGGCTATCAACATTTCTTTACGTGATGTAACAAATTCTTCAGGTTTTCCAAAGTAATCGTAAGAACGGGTTTTCACTTCGGCAAAAATAAGTGTGTCTTTGAACATTGCAATAATATCAATTTCAGCCCGGCCAAAACGCCAGTTGGTTACAAGAATTTCATAATTTTTAGATTGCAAATATTCAAGGGCAAGAAGCTCACCAATTGCACCAATTTCATTGTGGCGACTCATAAACGTGTACTTTTGTGTATTAATACTCAAAGATAAGATTTATGCTAGAAATGATTAAACGCTTTCCTGCTCAATTGGCAGAAGCAATGGAAATCGGAGAAAATTCAGTAATACGAAAAGCAGAGAATTCGCCTACGTTGGTTTATGTAACAGGAATGGGTGGATCAGGAATCGGTGCAGACTTTATTGCAAGTTTTATTAGAAATGAATGTTCAATTCCGTATTTAATAAATAAAACCTATCAGGCTCCGGCTTACATAAACTCAAATTCAATAGTTATTGCATCGAGTTATTCGGGCAACACGGAGGAGACCTATCAGAATGTTCAGGAATGCATATCAAAAGGCGCCAGAGTAATTTGTATTGCTTCTGGTGGAAAAATTATACATCTGGCGAAAGAAAGAAATTTGGATTATATAAAATTACCGGATAACTGGACCTCTCCTAGAGCCTGCTTGGGTTATAGTTTGGTTGCACAGCTTTATATATTGCTTCATTTGGGATTAATAAACGGGCAATTCAGAGATCAATTGAAAAAAGCAATAGATATGTTGCAATTAGAAACTACTCAGATACAGGAAAAAGCCCAACACCTTGCAAATAGTTTATTCAAAAAAACTACCATTATTTATTCAACGGACAGAATAGAACCTGTGGCTGTACGATTCAGACAACAGATTAATGAGAACGCAAAACGATTATGCTGGCATCATATAATTCCGGAGATGAATCACAATGAATTGGTTGGCTGGAGAGAAAAACGCGATGATTTTGCTGTGATATTTCTCCGTAATAAGGATGATTTTAATAGAAATGATCAAAGAATTGAATTAACCAAAGAGATTGTTGGTCATTTTGCAGGAAGCTTAATTGATGTCTACTCTAAGGGTGATTCTTTTATTGAGAAGAGCTTGTACTTGGTTCACTTGTTGGATTACACAAGTTTGTATTTAGCAGATCTTAATACTGTAGATCCGGTAGAAGTTAAAGTTATAGATTATTTAAAGACAGAACTTGGAAAGGACTCTTAGTTCTTGTAATTCTTGTGTTTTTTCGGCTTTCTCCTATCAGACTTATATCCTTTACTATTCATTCTTCCTTTACTGTCATAAATACCGGAAGTAGCTCTTTTCTTTGGATTACCATTTTTATCAACTTTTACCTTAGCATCTTCAGCGGGACATCCCGTGCCTCTGTTACATGAAATAAGTAGGCAGAGAAAAAATATCGAAATAACACTAATGAATAAGAATTTGGCGGATTTCATATTGCGAAGATCATAAATTAGAATTAAAAAGTATTAAAATCAATAAAAAAGGCTGAAAATACCTATAAAATAAGGTTTTTTTTTAAAAATCAATTACATATTTAAAAATTTTACATATATTTGTTCCTGATTTTATAACTAAAAAAATAAAACAATGAATAAAGCAGATTTAATTGAAAATGTAGCAAAAGCTGCCGAAATTACAAAATCACAGGCATCTACAGCTGTTGATACTATGATTGCATCAATAGAAAAGTCTTTAAAAAAAGGTGACAGAATTACTTTAGTGGGATTTGGAACTTTTTCTACAGCTGTAAGAAAGGCGAGAGAGGGAAGAAATCCGGCAACGGGTAAAAAAATTAAGATACCTAAGAAGAAGGTAGTACGTTTTAAAGCAGGCAAGGGACTAGTTGAGAAATTGAACTAAGAGCTTTAATTAAAATATATAAAAGCCGTTTCATTATGAAGCGGCTTTTTTTATGCCATTAAGACTTAAATATAAGTCATTATTAACAAGTAGATTACACAAAAAGTAATGAGAAATACGTTGTGTATTTTTACTTTTGCTACATAAATAAAACTCATATGCTTCGTGGAAATTTAGCTCTTTCTTACATCCTTCTTTTATGCCCGTTATTTCTATTTTCTCAGATTGATCCAACAATTTTCTCAATTAATGGAAAAGAGGTAAAGGTTTCAGAATTTGAATACATCTATAACAAAAACAATGGCAAAGAAGCAACATACACAAAAGCTTCACTTGAGGAATATCTAAATCTGTACGTTAAGTTTAAATTAAAAGTTCAGGCAGCCAGGGATATGAAGCTTGATACGATTCCAAGTTTGATAAAAGAACTGGAAGGATACAGACAACAATTAACGACCAATTATTTAAATGACAAAGAGGTCGTTGATAAATTAGCAAGGGAAGTTTATGACAGACAAAAAAAAGATCTTAAACTTTCTCATATTCTAATTAATATTAATTCAGGATCGACACCATCAGACACATTGGCAGCTTATAACAAAGCCATGGAAGCTTACAAATCTTTACAAGCAACAAAAGATTTTCAAGCGACTGCTAAGAAATACTCAGAAGATAAGAATACTGCACAACAAGGCGGCTTTTTAGGATGGTTTACTGCTATGCTTCCGGATGGATTTTATAGTTTAGAAAATGCAGTTTATTCATTACAGGTTGGCGAATTTACAAAACCCATTCGCACGAGAATCGGATATCAGATTGCACGTATTGACGATAGTAGAGCTGCAAGAAGAAAGGTTGAAGCAGCACATATCTTGATACGTAAAGGGCTTAAAGGAAAACCGGATGAGATTGCCAGACAAAGAGCAGACAGTCTTTTTGCTGCGATTAAAGGAGGCTCAAGTTTTGAAGAATTGGCGAGAGCATTTAGCATGGACAATACAACTAACCTTACTGGGGGTAATATTGGATATTTTGGAATTAACCAATTTGAAAATACTTTTGAAGACGCCGCATTTTCATTAACTACTGATGGAGAAATTTCAAGACCAATAGAAACTTCAATTGGTTGGCATATTATTAAAAGACTTAGAAGAGAAGAAGAACTACCGTATGATAGAGCGAAAAGAAAAATTCAGGCAGATATAAACAGAGATAGCAGATTTAAACAAGCACAAAACAGTTTGATCGATAAAATTAAATCTGAAGCAGGTTATAGAGATGACAATTCAGCTATTGAAAGACTAGCTATGAAAATGGACTCAAGTTATTTTACCTATAAATGGATTGCGCCGGAGAACATAGGAAATGAAAATATTGCAAGCTTAGCTAAAAACAATATTGCTACTCAAGAATTTGTAGAATATCTAAAATCCAATCCAAGACAAAGAGTTCAGGGTGCTGAAGAAAAAAATATTAAAGCAAGTTTGAAAAATCTTTTAGGAGAATTTATTTCTCAAAAGTGCCTACAATATGAAGAAAACAGACTAGAAGAAAAGTATCCGGAATTTAAAGCCTTAATGAGAGAATATCGTGAAGGAATTTTATTATTTGAAGCGACAAAGAATGTAGTTTGGGATCGTGCTTCTGATGATACAGCCGGATTAAAATTATTTTATGAAAAGAATAAAGATAATTACAGATGGGATGATCGAATTGTTATACACACAATTAGTCTGGATACAACCAATACCAAATTAGCAAATAAAATATTTAAGTACGCGCAGAAAAAAGATATTAGTAAGGTCATCTCAAAGTATGATCCTAAAAAGCAATTTATTTCGTTTCAAAGAAATGTTGCTGAAAAGAAAAACGAAGAAGCTTATGCTGGTCTTCAATTTACAAAAGGATATATTGCCCCTTTGACAAAGGATCCAGCGAGTAACACATATAGTTTTAAAAAAGTGGAAGACTTCTTACCAAAGGCAAACAAGTCGCTTGATGAAGCAAGAGGATTTATTATTGCGGATTACCAGGAATATCTCGAAGCCGTTTGGATTAATGAATTAAAGAACAAGTACAGGGTAGAGATCAATAATGAGACATTACTAAATCTTGTCAAAAGATAAAATGAGGAACGATCGATGGATGATCTTTCTAATAGGCAGTATACTGATCGTTTCATGTAAAAATCAGAATTCTTTATCAAGTGACGATAAAGTAATTGCACGTGCATGTAATAAAGAATTAAAATTTTCAGAAGTAAAAAACCTCCTTTATATAAACGGAACTGATCTGAAGGACAGCGTTAAATTGTTATATTCATTAGCTGAGAATTGGGCAAGCGAAGCTTGTTTTATAGAGCAAGCGAAGAAGATTATTGGAGAGCCTCAAAGAATTGATGAATTAGTTGATAATTACAGGAATTCATTATACCTGGATGAATATGAAAAGAAACTCAAAAGAGAAAAAACAGACAGCTCAATAACAGAAGAAGAATTTAGAAAATACTATCAAGAGAAAAGAGGAGAGTATAAATTGGACGGGCCAATTCTTAAATTGATGTATGTAAAAATTAACAAGAAACAACTGGACGAAAAAATATTTTTACCGCTGTGGAATTTAACAGGGAAAGACCAGATTCAAGTCTTACAAAAGTATTGTTCTGATTTTGCAGAAGAACATATTATAAATGGAGACAAATGGCAAAAGTGGAATGAAATCAATGACATTATTCCTCAAAAAATCATTGATATTAACAAATTAAGCAAGGGACTGCAACAAAGATATGAAAACAAGGATCATTATTATTTTATAAAAGTATTTGATATTGTTAGACCCAATCAAGAGCCGCCTTTGTCTTTTGTAAAAGAGCAGGCAACTCGTTCTATTTTACATATGAAAAAAATGGACATACTTGAATCAAATAAAAAAGCCATTTACGATAAGGCACTTTCATCAAAACAAATCTACATCTATGTTAAATAGGACCCTTAATTATCATTGTAATATTATGAATAAAATCATTATCAGTATTTTATGTTTACTTGTTGGAGAGACAGTAACACTTGCACAAAAGCGCAGTGTTGATAAGATCATTGCTAAAGTAGGAAGCGAGATAATTCTGTATTCGGACTGGCAGGAACAAATTTCCTTTATAGGAGAGAAACAGGGTTCATTAAATAAAAATGATGAATGTTCTGTTTTGGAGAATATTTTAATTCAAAAGTTCATGGTCCATCAGGCAAAACTTGATAGTGTTGAAATTAATGATGAGGAAGTGGAAACACAACTTACAGCCAGAGTAGAGCAGATCTTACAATATATGGGAAACGACGTTAAGAAGTTTGAAGAATATTATGGTCAATCTGTTTCAGAAGTTAGAGAAAGATTCAGGGAAGATCTAAAGAGCCAATTACTAACTGAAAGATTGCAGACTAAAGTACTTGGCAATATTACAGTAACACCTAATGAAACAGAAAAATTTTTTCAATCCATTCCTAAAGACAGTATACCTTATTTTAATTCTGAAGTTGAAATTGCAGAGATACTAATACGTCCGGTTCCGAATGAAGAGCAGATGCAAAAAGCAAAAGATAAACTTAATAAAATATCAAATAGAATTAGAGCGGGTGAAGATTTTGCAAAGTTAGCTTCTTTATTATCAGAAGATGTAGGATCTGGAAAACAAGGAGGCAGCTTGGGTTGGCTGAAAAGAGGAACATTGGTTCCAGAATATGAAGCTGCAGCATATAGACTAGAGCAAGACTCACTTTCCGCAATAACTCAAAGCGAATTTGGATTTCATCTTATTCAACTGCTTGGTAGACGCGGCAATACAATTAATACCAGACATATTTTGATTAAACCAGAACTGTCAGATGGTGATATAACAAAAGCAAAGAACGAATTAGACAGCGTTCGAAATAAAATTATTAAGGATTCGATTCCATTTGAAATAATGGTTAGAAAACATAGCGATAAAAAGTCTGAAACATATAACTACGGTGGTCAACTTGTTAACCCTAAAACAGGTAATTCATATTTTGAAATTGCTGATTTAGATCCGGATGTTTATTTTGCTGTTGACAATCTTAAAGTGGGAGAAATATCGAAGATTGTTGAAAGTAAAGATCAAGAGGGCAAGAAATATTTTAGAATTTTTAAGCTAATTTCCCGTACCCCACCTCACAAAGCAAACCTTTTACAGGATTATGCAAAAATTCAAATTGCGGCGAAAGAACAGAAGAAAAATGAAAAATTTCGCGAATGGCTAAATGTGCATATTCCGAAAATCTATAGTGATGTAGATGCAGGAATTGTAGGGAATTGTCCGAATCTTCAAGTATGGACTGCTGCAACTAAAAGAGGTTAGAAAATTTTTTACCTGCAAGAATTTATTAAACCGATCTTAAAGGGCGGGATAAATACTATTATAGATATAGTATTTATGAAAGAATGCGAATGAGATAATTTAACTGGAATTCCTTTTACAAAAGGGCAAAAAAAAAGAGATCGGTTCATACCCCCCAGCGAACCGACCTCAGAAATTGTTGTATCTAATTTCTTGGATACTTGTCGGATTTCTCCGACACCACTATATGTACATAAATCTTGCCAATCTTTAAAAAATAGAAATTTTTTTAATGTTTTTAAAATCTAAAAAAAGTTAACATTATAATAGACTGATAATCAATATATTATTAATGTACTGATTTTGATATTAAATATTAATATAAAACATAACTGAATTAAAAGGGGAATTGTCCGCTCCCTAAAAAAACCTCTTGCCAATAGAGAAAAATATAATTAACGCACTGATTATCAATGCGATATATGCAATAAAGTCGCCATATTTAGTATAAAAAGTAGTCTCATCGCTAAAACTTACGGAGTCTGTTATTGAAGCCATTACACCATACTCAGTTTGCTTTGTAACCTCACCTTTAGAATTAATAAAACATGAAATTCCTGTATTGGCAGATCTGACAACAGGTTTACGAAGTTCAATTGCTCTTAATTTGCTGTATGCCATATGTTGTTTATAACCGGGTGTATCGTCCCACCAGCCATCATTCGTCATAACAAAAATTGCTCCTGCGCCATTATTCGCAAAGCCTCTCATATAATCACCATAGATACTTTCATAGCAAATAATGGGTGCAATCTTGTAACCCTGAGATTCAAAAACATTTCTTACTGATTGAGTAGCCAAGCCAGCAGTTGATCCACCCAGTTTATTAACGAGTGGCAGAAGGAATGGAAGATAATCTCGGTATGGAAATATTTCTGCTCCGGGGACCAACTTGGATTTATTATAAACCTTTACAGTTTCCATTCGATCTTTAAGAATGACAGAACTGTTGGCAATTTCATAAGATTGCTTTGTCCTTGGATTTGTTCTTTTAAATTTACTTTCTGACAATTCATTTAAAAATGTAACAGTTGTTAAACCCATTACAATTGGAATATTGAAATGCGATTCTACAAAATCATAGAACAGAATGATTCTATTGTCTGATGAAACCTTATCAGATCTAATTGGACCTCCTGAATCACCAAAACATGTTTCAGGAAAAACTATAAACTTAGTATTTTCATTGCAAGCTGTTTCTGCAAGCCGTCCTAATCGTGTGATTTGGTCCATTTCCGGAACCGTAAATTTTTCGTAATGCGGTTCATAATTAGGTTGAACAACACAAACCTCTCCGTACTTCCCAGTTGGCAAATAGTTGGAATAACGCAATAAAGAAATGCAAAGCGGTATAAAAATTAATAATGAAACAAGTAAAAACTTTTTAGTTGGACTATTAAATATTTTATAAAAAGAGGAGAAACCAATTTGGAATTTATTAAAGAACAAATTAAAAATAACAACATTCAAAATTAGGATCCAAATTGTACCACCAAAAGTTCCGGTATATTCATACCATTGAATCCATGAAGGCAAAGCAGACCAAGCGTTTCCAAGATTAAGCCAAGGCCACGAAATTTCCCAATGAAGATGCAAAAATTCAAAACTACACCAAAAACATATGAATGCAACTCCTTTTAAAATTGGTGTTTTTCTGCTAACGAACTCTGACAAGTACCAGGGAACAAGCATAAAAAGAGAATTCAGCCAAATTGCAACAATTCCAGGAATTAAAGCAGCATTTGCCACCCAATATGTTACATAAATATTCCACAATACAAAGGCATTATAAATGTACCAGAATGATGAGGTTTTATTCTGATTACATTCTTGTTGGATATAAAATAGTGGAACAAAACCGACAAATAATAAAGGAGTTAGATCATAAGGTGGAAATCCAACAGATAATAAAATTCCACTAAGTGCCGAGAGAAAGAAATGTTTTTTTGTCTGAGGATTCTTAATCCAAAAATTATCAATGAGCAGCATAAAGGATATCCACGCACCTAGAAATAAGACCAAGGGAAGGTGCAACCAAAATTGTTGTTGACTCATTTTTATTGCAGCCCAAGCTGCAACAATAGCACTAAGAACTCCTGTAATAAGATTTAATCGTTTCATCATAATAATCTCATGAAGAAACTGTACTTAATTGATTTAAGAAATGCATAAGGTGCGCATAATTCTTTATATCTCTAACCTGAGGATGTTTTTCTTTAATTGAGGATGTTAGATAACCAATAAATGAGAGTTCGATTTTAGGTTCTAATTTTTCAATTGAATCAATAAGCTCATTTACAAATTGAACACTTGAAGGTTCGTTTACAAAAGTAATTATATGATTGGCCTTAAAGATATCACAGGATTCAATGACATCTCTAATGTCTGTATCATTGATATAAAGACCTGCGATTTTACTTTTTGCAAGCATAAATTCAATGTAGAGTCTATTCAATTGCTGGTTCTCATTTTGAGGCATAAGAAGTAAAACTCGATTCGGATTATCCTTAATTATTGTTTCAAGTAGATTTATTTGCTGAACAATTTTTCGTTTAATAATTTGCAATGCAAATTCTTCGTGTGCTTTTCGGATGGAACCACTTAACCACATATCATTCAGCTTATCAAGAAAAGGAAGAATGATTTCTATAAAGCAATAATCAAATCCCCTGGTTTCAATTTGCTTGTTAATAATATGAATAAACTTTACTTCATCCAGTTGCAGGATATTCAGAGTTAAGGCATCCAGTGAATCCGCATTTATTAAACCAACTTCAGTATTCTGAGCCACCAGGTCTTCAAGCTCAGTGTTATTTAAATTACAAATATTAGAAATCTTATAACCCTTATTGTGCAGGAGGGCTATTTTACTTACTTTCTTTAGATCCTGATCATCATAGAAACGAATATTGGTAGCGGTTCTTTTTGGCTGAACAAAGTTGAATCTTTTTTCCCATATACGAATCGTATGAGCCTTTATACCCGTTAAAATTTCTAAATCCGCTATGGAGTAAATTGCCATCAGGAATTAAACTGCTTAGGATGCCAATAACATTTGGTAATAAAATTTGTTTAAATACCCATATGCAACACAAAAGCCTAAATATTGGCGTTGTCTGTTATCCTACTTATGGAGGTAGTGGAGTTGTAGCAACAGAACTTGGAAAAGCAATGGCCGGAGAAGGACATAATGTCCACTTTATCAGCTATAAACGTCCAGCAAGATTAAGCTCTTATCAACCCAATGTTTGGTATCATGAGGTCACAAATTTTGAATATCCCTTATTTGATTTTAAACCCTATGACACAGCACTGGCAAGTAAGATTGTCGATGTTGCACTACATTATGAGTTAGATTTACTACATGTACATTATGCAATACCTCATGCAATTATCGCATACATTGCAAGGAGTATTTTAGAATCAAAAAACAAAAGATTGCCGATCATAACTACCCTTCATGGAACAGACATTACACTTGTTGGAATTGAAGGTTCATTTTATCCTGTAGTTCAATTCAGTATCCAACAATCAGATTTTGTTACAACAGTATCTGAATCCTTAAAAAAGGATACTATTAAAGCCTTTGAAACGAATAGAGAAATAGTTGTTATTCCTAATTTTATTGACTTATTAAGATTTAATTCAAGCCCCAATATTGAATTAAAAAAATCATTTGCAAAAAACAATGAGTTGATTCTCATGCATATTTCCAATTTTAGAAAAGTAAAGAGAATTCCGGACATTATAAGGATATTTGATATTGTTCAAAAGGAAATTCCTGCTATTCTTTTATTAATTGGGGATGGACCCGAAAGAAGCCAATTGGAAGATTTATGCAGAGAATTAGATATCGAACCAAAAGTGTTGTTCCTTGGAAAACAAGAATCCGTTGAAGAGCTACTAAACATTGCAGATTTGTTTTATCTTACTTCAGACCATGAAAGTTTTGGACTTTCTGCATTAGAAGCAATGGCTTGTGGGGTTCCTGTTATTTCATCCAATATTGGAGGAATTCCAGAAGTCAATGTCCATGATTACTCCGGTTATGTTTGCGAAGTTGGAGATATTCATGATATGGCTGCGAAAAGCCTATCTATTTTGTCTGATCCAATTAAGCATTCCAAATTTAAAGAACAAGCGTTGGAACAAGCACGAAAGTTTGAATTAAAAAAAATTATGCCACAGTATATGAATCTCTATTTGCGATGTATTAAAAATGGATAGTTCATTAATTTTTTATTCATTTATTTATCCAATTGATTTTCAATTATTTAGCTAAAAATTACAGAACAATTTAAAATAATAATTAGAAACTAAGATTTAAACTAAGAAGTAAATTGTGCATTATTACAATATGAATTCGAAAAACAGAAAAGCCGACAATTATTCAGGACACGATTATTATCAGCTGGATGAATTACTTACTCAGGAACATCTATTAGCTAGAGAAGCAGTAAGAGAATGGGTCAAGCAAGAAGTAAGCCCAATCATAGAAGAATATTCAGAAAAAGCCGAGTGTCCGCAGCACTTGTTTAAGGGCTTGGCTGATATAGGCGCATTTGGTCCAAGTTTACCAACAGAATATGGAGGTGGCGGAATGGATGAAATTGCATATGGGATTATTATGCAGGAATTAGAAAGAGGAGATTCCGGAATAAGATCTATGGCTTCTGTACAAGGATCTCTTGTGATGTATCCAATTTTTAAATTTGGAAGCGAAGAGCAAAAAAGAAAATATCTTCCTAAGTTAGGAAAAGGAGAATTTATAGGATGCTTTGGGTTAACGGAACCGGATTTTGGCTCGAATCCCGGAGGAATGGTGACAAACGTGAAAGATGATGGAGATAGCTATATCTTAAATGGTGCCAAATTATGGATTACAAATAGCCCTGTTGCTGATGTTGCAGTGGTATGGGCAAAGAACGAAGAGGGAAAAATCCTAGGTATGATTGTTGAAAAAGGCCAGAAAGGATATTCTGCTCCCGAAATTCATGGCAAATGGTCATTACGAGCGTCGATTACAGGCGAGTTAGTATTTGAAGATGTAAGAGTTCCTAAGTCTATGGTTTTTCCCCATGTTCAAGGATTAAAGGGACCACTTAGTTGTCTTTCAAAAGCAAGATACGGAATTGCCTGGGGAGCAATAGGTGCAGGATTAGATTGTTACGATGCAGCATTGAAATATTCAAAGGAAAGAATTCAATTTGGAAAACCAATAGCAGGATTTCAATTAACACAGAAAAAGTTAGCAGAAATGATTACTGAATTGACGAAAGCACAACTGATGGCATGGAGGTTAGGCACTTTAGCAAATGTTGGCAAAGCAAGTCCGGCGCAGATTTCAATGGCAAAAAGAAATAATGTTTATACTTCTTTAGTTGTTGCCCGTGAAGCAAGACAGATTTTAGGAGGAATGGGAATTACCAATGAATATTCAATAATGAGACATATGATGAATCTTGAAACAGTATTAACATATGAAGGAACACATGATATTCATTTATTGATAACTGGGTACGACATCACTGGAATTAATGCAATTGAATAGTTTTGAAAATAAACTGATTATTGTTTTTGACAATAATTGTGTGATGTGTAATAGCATAGTGAAGTTTATTGCACATCAAGATAAAAAAGATAAATTTAGATTTGCTGAAAGATCGAGAGCGCTAGAACCTGCTGACACTATAATCGTTATCGAAAATCAGAAGGAGTATATTAAATTCAGCGCTATTCTAAAGATACTGGAGAATTTAAATCAGTTTCTCAGAATAATAAGCAATGTATTAAAGCTTTTTCCCGTAAATATTGGTAATTTTATTTATGATAGAATTGCAATTCGTCGAATGAAAATATTTGGAAGAACAAACACTTGTGAATATGACCATGAAACGCAAAAAAGAATTGTTCATTTGTCCTGAACTTTACGCAAAAATGGATGCGCAAATACACTTGTAAGAATAATGATAACACCGAGATAAAACATCCAATTTAAATCTTTATATTCTTTAAGAATCACCATTGAAAGAATAATACCATATACTGTTTCAAGATTGAATACCAACATTGCAGAAAATGCACTAAGTTGGCGCATTGACTTTACGGACAAAGTAAGGGGAATAACCGTACAGAACAGAGAAAGGATTAATAAATAAATCCAATCGGATTGTGATGGTTGAATAAATTCCAAATATCCAAAAGCAGATAAAACAGGAATTGAAACAGAAAACAAAAGGGCTACAATTGTAATTTCAATCCAACTGATTGCAATTGAATTTCCCGAATTGATATATTTTTTATTCAAAGAAGCAACGATAGCAGAGAAAACAGAGCACAATATTCCAACCCAGAATCCGAGTTTGAAATCTGATTTCAAACTTTGATGAATCAGTAAGATGCCGGGAATAACTAAAAATCCAATCAAAAGATCTTGTCGGTTTATTTTTCTTTTATTGAATAGTGCTTCGAAAAATACAGTCATTACGGAGATTGTCGAGAGACAGATCATTGCCACGGAAGCATTTGATAGTTTAATGGAACCGTAAAAGCACAACCAATGAAGTCCTAATATGATTCCTATTCCGGAGAATTGCAGGTAAGACTTTTTGTCAAAACCCGATAATGATTTGAAGTAAATCAATAAAGGAATCATGATCAATGAACTTAAAAGACATCGATATAAGATTAGAACTCCGGCAGAAACACTGATTACCTGACCCAGAATTCCTGTAAAGCCGAAAAGAAATACTGCCAAATGAAGATAGAGATAAGATTTGGCATTAGAATTCATTGAAAAAGAAATAAAAACCTTCCGTTTTAAAATACAAATATCTAAATTTGCATGCTTTTATAAAAAATAATAAATGGGTATATTAAAAACTGGAGACAAAGCGCCTGGAATTAAACTTCCTTCTACTGATAAAGCAATGGTTGATCTTCATAGCTACGAAGGGAAAAAAGTATTATTGTTGTTTTTTCCTATGGCATTTACAGGAGTTTGTACAAAGGAACTTTGTATGATGCGCGATGACATTGCCAATTATAGCAATATCAATGCAGAAGTAATTGCAATCTCAGTTGATAGTTATTTCGCATTAGCAAAATTTAAAGAATTAAATAACCTGCCGTTTACACTTCTTTCAGACTTTAACAAAGATGCCAGTAACGCTTATGGATGTCTCTATGAAGAATTTGGTCTTGGATTAAAAGGAGTAAGCAAAAGATCAGCATTTGTCATAGATCAGCATGGAATAATTTGCTATGAAGAAATTTTGGAAAATCCTGGAGAACTACCTAACTTTGAGGCAATAAATAAAGTTATTGAAACTATAAAATAAGTTCCATATGTCACTTGAAAAAACTTCAACTTGGGAATCACTGGAAAGTGATGTTCTTATAGAAGAAAATCATGGAGAAGTCTCAGAAATTATAGTTTATAATGATGATGTCAACACTTTTGATTGGGTCATAGAATGTTTTATGAATGTATGTAATCATTCTTTTGAGCAAGCTGAGCAATTATCTTATCTGGTACATTTCAAAGGACGTGCGAGTGTTAAAGTCGGAGTATTTTCAATTCTCAGACCCATGAAAGATTCATTATGCGAGAAAGGAATAAACGCTGTAATTGAAACCGTAAAGGCTTAGAACCGAAAGGTGTCTGTTTATAAAATTCCACAAGACACATTAATATTTCCACATCCTTCCTTAGGGACGCGTCAGGGATTGTTAGGGATTGGTGGAGACCTAAGTATTGAAAGGATTTTATTGGCCTATTCAAATGGAATTTTTCCGTGGAATAATGAAGGAGAAGAAATCATGTGGTGGTGCCTAACACCCAGGTTGGTTTTATACCCGAAAGAAATAAAAATAAGCAAGAGTATGTCTACTGTACTCGGGAAACATAATTTTGAAATTCGTTATGACAAAGCATTTGAGCAAGTCATTGATGAATGTTCAAAAATATCCAGGAAAGCACAGGATGGAACCTGGATCCATACGCAATTAAAAAAAAGTTTTATAGATTTGAATGAAGCTGGCATCGCACATAGCGTCGAAGTCTGGAAAAATAATGAAATCATTGGAGGGTTATACGGACTGGGGATCGGCAGAATGTTTTGTGGAGAATCCATGTTTGCAAAAGAATCTAATATGTCAAAAGTTGCCTTGGTACATCTATGCGAAAAACTCATCAATATGGGTTATGAATTCATTGATTGCCAACAGGACACGTCTCATTTAAGGTCACTGGGTGCAAGATTGATGAGTAAAAATAAATTTTTTAAATTTTTAGAGAGCAATAAGACTGTTGAAATTGCAAAGGGAAAGTGGGAATAAATTTATGGAAGGGAATAGCAGAAAGACGGTAGTCGCGAGTCTTAAGATAAATTTGAGTTGACGTTAGAATTAATCTAAACTTGTTTATTGAGAATAATAATAGGTATTTTATTATGAGTGCTTTTCACAAACCTAGAAAATTTCAAATATCAACTTATTCCGTAATTTTCACGAAGCTTTGTAAAAGCAAAGAAATCACCGTGCAGCATTGTGAAAAGTGAAACACTAATTCACAAGTAAACTTCCTAGCTTCTTTCCAAAACCCATTTTGCGACACTTGGTGCTAATTCTTTTTGTGATTTAGCCCCAACAAAAACGCCTATATGACCTCCGGGGAAAGCATATAGTTTTTTGTCTTTACTACCAAGATGATCCATTATTGCTGTAGTGGATTCATTTGGAATAATATTATCTTCTGTTGCAAAAACATTAAGAAATGGGACAGTCATGTTTTTAAGATTGACAATTTTCCCATCCATTTCAAATTCCCCTTTGATTAACTTGTTATCTCTGAAAAGGTCTTTGATGTATTTTTTGTACATCGCACCACTTAAGTCAGGACAATCTGCCTTCCATTTTTCCATACGAAGAAAATTAGACAGCTTATCCTTATCACCAGCCATATCCATGACACCAAAATATTTGGCTAAATCCATACTCGGCTTAAGCATACTAAAAGCGTTATTTAGCATATCCGCACTGATAACTCTTTGTGTTTCAACCATAGTATCGACGTCAACATACTTAGTCCATTTAAAAAGCATATTGCAATTCGCATTTTTAAAATCAAAAGGGGCGACATAAGTAACTAGCGACTTCAACTTCTCCGGATAAATTGAGGCATAAATTATGCTAAATAATCCACTTTGACAGATTCCCATCTTGTGAATTTTGTCCGTGTTATGTCTTTTACGAAGAAAATCCACAGCGTCATTCATATATCCAAGGATATAATCTTCCATTGTGAGATACTGATCTGCACGCGTAGGGTATCCCCAATCCATAATATAGACATCAAGACCTTCATCCAGGAACTTTTTCATTAATGAACGGTCAGGCTGCAGATCAAGTACATCATGTCTGTTCATGACAGCAAAAGACACAAGAACCGGAATTTCAGACTTTGCCGGGGTATTTCTCCGGTAATGAAATAGTTTTACCTTGTCACATTCCCAAACAAGGTCTTTGGGTGTTGTTGCGACTTCAACATCATCTATTTCTTTTAAGCTTTTATAAGTCTGCTGAAATTTCTCCGAAAGGGTAACAATTTCGGAGAATATGGAAGTCGTATTGACCATTATTTAGATTTAGTTTGCAAAAATAAAAAAGCCCGGGTCATCGCCGGGCTTTTATTTCGTTGAAAGGGAATTATTTACTTGATTTTTTCTGGTCTTTCTGGTCCTTTTGGTTAGAACCGTTAAAACCATTCATATCTATGTATTTTTCCATTTGTCGGTACATCTTCTTAAGATCATAGATGTTCTTATATACCTCGTCTAATTCAGTTCTAGTGGCTACCGGCATATTGACAAAATACATTTTCTCCATTTTTTGATCAACCATAGCTTTGATCTTCATTTGAAGGCTACTAACTTCAGTCATTAATTTACTGTATGCATCGCTATTGAATAATTCTGTAAATATCTCATCACCAATCATTAACCATTCCTTGTAAAGATTGACAACACTGTCAATATTTTCGCCAGACTGAATCTTGTTGGTAATTCTTTCAGATAAGGTATTCATAACCTTCATTCCATTCTGATAAATCATGTATTGAAGTTCACTGTTCTTAATCTGGAATTTCATCATCATATCAGAAAGCTCAGACCAGGATTCTGCATCCTTAACCATCTGATTGCCGTTCATCAATTTAGTAAGAGGAGACACGGCATCGTTCATAGTTGTTTTCCAGTTACTATACATATCCCATACATTGCTATATGGATTGTTATTCATCATTGGATTAAACATGTTCCCATTCATTTTCATCATTGGGTTCTCAGACATGTTTTTCATCATTTCGATGAATTGAGAATTCATCTGATTCATCATTTTCTGAGAATCATCCGGCATAAATTTAAAGAAAGAATCCATAAATTCTTTGTACTTGTTTACGTTTAACATTTCTGCAAACGTGCTGTTGTTAAAAGTCTTGTCACTCATGCTCTTGAACATCGGACTCCAGATTTCAAAGAATTTATTTAGATGTGAATGCATATCTGACATACCTTTAAATGCATCCATCGAAGTCAAATTATGAATTTGTTTCTGCCAATCTTCATAGGTTTTACTCATCATTTCAGAATATTGTTTTACCTGAGAAGACCATTGATTAAATCCATCATTCATTTTTTGTTGAACAGCAGATTGATTCATCATCATGTTAAACCCATTCATTGGATTATTGAAAGCAGAAGCCCAAGGATTGGAATTCATTGCACCTGATAATGAAGTATTCATTTGATTCATCCAATTTGACCATTGATTCATCCAGTCAGAATTTCCATTCATATTGAACGATGACATTGGATTGTTATTCATCATCGACTTTGACCAATTCATTTGGTTTTCAAACCATTTGTTGAAAAAGTTTTGTGTTGTTTCTTTATTCATTTTAAATTGTTCTTCTGATTGATGAATTTTATCGTTGATCTCGTCTGCGATTTCTTTCTGTTTTTTAAGATTTGACTTAAGAACAGAATGCCCCTTGTCAATTGTTTCATTCACAATAGGAATATTCTTTGTTAGTTTTTTAGATGTTTCAACCATTTGATCCATCATCTCAGAACCAGCATCAATGATATCATTAATCATGGTTTTGTTTTTTTCTTTCGTTGCCATATTAGATTTTTAATATTTTTATTATAATTTGTACTATTCTTGCGACGCAAAATTACATCAATAGTTACCTGATTCACTGTCAACAATTTATTAATTATAGTTAAGATGCTACAAAAAGGAGATCAATTCAGACATCAGTTTAGTTACACTCAAGAAGACGTCAATTTATATGCCAAAGTATCGGGAGATACAAATCCATTACATATTGACGAGAATACGGGGAAAAATAGCATGTTTGGCAGATGTATAATTCATGGATTTTTAGGGGGCTCCGTATTTACGAAGATATTTGGAGCCTTATGGAAAGCTGATGGACATGTTTATTTGAAGCAAACTATGCAGTGGCTTAAGCCAATGTTTGTTGAAACCCAATATGAGGCTGTTATTACGGTAAAAGAAATTTTTCCGGAGAAAAACCGAATCCTTTACGATTGTGCAATCTTTGAATTAGATACCAAGGATCAGACATTCACTGGCGAAGCCTTACTGATGAATAAGAAACAATACGTCTGGTAAGATTAGAAGTTGAATCTTTTAGATATCAATCTTCGCGTAATGAGCATGTGTCTCGATAAATTCCCGTCTTGGTGGAACATCATCACCCATTAGTATAGAGAAATAATAACTTGCTTCAGTTGCATTTTCGATTGTGACTCTTGAAAGAATCCTCCTTGCCGGATCCATTGTAGTTTCCCACAATTGTTCTGCATTCATTTCCCCAAGGCCTTTATATCTTTGAAAGTGGACGGAGTCTTCTTTCCCACCACCGATTTCAATAGCTATTTCTTTTCTTTCTTTATCATTCCAGGCATAACGGGCTTCCTTTCCTTTTTTAACAAGGTAAAGCGGAGGTCTTGCAATGAAGAGATGTCCTCTTTCGATCAATTCTACCATATATCTGTAAAAGAAAGTCAGAATTAAAGTCGTAATATGAGAACCATCGACGTCGGCATCACACATGATAACAACCTTGTGATATCTTAATTTATTCAGGTTCAATCTACGAACACCGTCTTCATCTTCGAAGAAGTTAACACCGAGAGCGGTAAACATATTTTTAATTTCTTCATTCTCATATATCTTGTATTCAAGTGCCTTCTCAACGTTAAGGATTTTTCCCCGCAGAGGAAGAATTGCCTGAAAATGACGATTGCGACCTTGCTTAGCAGTTCCACCGGCGGAATCTCCCTCGACAAGGAAAAGTTCTGATTCAGCTGGAGATTTGGAAGAACAGTCTGCTAATTTTCCTGGCAATCCTCCGCCTGAAAGGACGTTTTTCCTTTGGACGAGTTCTCTTGCCTTACGAGCAGCTTCTCTGGCTGTAGCAGCAAGAATTACTTTCTCAATAATTCTTCGTGCTTCCTTGGGATTTTGATCTAGATAAGCAGTTAGAGCATCACCAACAATTCGGGAAACAATGGCTACAACTTCTGAATTACCTAACTCCCCTTTTGTCTGCCCTTTAAATTGTGGCTCAGGTACTTTTACGGATACTATTCCCGTAAGACCTTCACGAAAATCATCTCCGCTTATCTCAATTTTTAATTTTGAAAAAAGGCCATTTGAATCACCATATTGTTTAAAAGTCCTGGCTAAAGCCCGTCTAAAACCACTAACGTGAGTTCCTCCTTCGCGAGTATTAATATTATTAACATAAGAGAATACATTCTCCTGATAACCAGTATTGTATTGAAGAGCAACCTCAACTTCTACGTTCTCTTGTTTTCCTTTTACATAGATGGGTTTTTCACATAAAGGTGTGCGAGTCTGATCAAGATACTTAGCAAATTCCAATAGCCCGCCCTCAGAATAGAAATGATCAGACCTTCCATCTGCTTCTTCCCTTTCATCGGTTAGATAAATATTAAGACCACTATTAAGATAGGATAGTTCTCTTAATCGGTGAGCTAAAATGTCGTAATTATAGATTAAAGTCTCAAAAATTTCGAAATCCGGGGTAAAGATTACCGACGTTCCTCTGTTGGACGTTTCACCTATCTGAGCTACATCAGCAATTGGTTTACCGCGCTGATATTCCTGCATATATTTTTTACCATCTCTTTCAACTTCTACTCTAACATAGCTTGAAAGCGCATTTACGCAAGAAACTCCCACACCATGAAGACCTCCTGAGACCTTGTAGCTATCCTTATCAAACTTTCCCCCTGCGTGTAGAACAGTCATAACGACCTCAAGAGCGGATTTCTGTAATTTTTCATGAATATCTACAGGAATTCCTCTTCCATTGTCTTTGACGAATATGGAATTGTCTTTTAGTATTTTAACATAGACATCTGTACAATGACCTGCAAGGTGCTCATCTATTGCGTTATCAACAACTTCCCATACAAGATGATGTAAACCTTTTGTATCAGTGCTTCCAATATACATTCCCGGTCTTCTCCTGACCGCTTCCAATCCTTCCAACGCCTGAATACTACTGGCGCTATATTCATTATTATTTTGTGTCATTCTTTAGATAAAAAAATTGAATGCGAAGATAATGTAAATAAGGGAGATTTTTGAAAGAAAATGAACCGCTTACAAAGGCGTTTTAATGCCAAAATAAAGACCCATTTACGATGCATTTAGTAAGATTTAATTACTATTATAGTAAGATTAACTTACCAATTGTATCTTTGTGGTATGAGTAAACCAGATCCTATATCCATATTTACTTACTTTCATACTCACTCAGAAGTATATTTACAATATCTTGAAAATAATAAGAATGAAAAAATACCGCAAGACTTACAGCGTCCACATTTATTAATTTTACTTGTAGTTGACAGAGAATTTGGATCAAACCAAAAGCAAATTGCAGATAAACTATTCATCACAAAGCAAAGTGTAGGAGTGAGTATTGCATATCTGATTAAAAAAAAATATTTAATTAAAACGAAAGATCCAGTTGATAGCAGAGCATACCTCATTCAGTTAAGTGATAAAGCCTGGAAATTAATTGAAACAATTAAAAATTTATTCAAAGAACAAAATGAAGTACTTAAAAATAAAATTGGAAACAAGAATTATAAAAGATTGATTCAAATTATTAAGGACAATTCTGAAAATTAAACTTCTTTCTTTTAATGAATAAAATGAATATGATAAACATTGAATATATTGCAGGAATTGATGAGGTCGGTGAAATTGCAAATGCAATGCTTAAAGAATTATCTCCTTATAGAATATGGCTTCTTCGGGGAGAAATGGGAAGTGGAAAAACAACACTTGTAAGAAGTATTGCAGGATTGTTAGGTGAAGCTAAAGAAGCATCTAGCCCAACGTATACTTTAGTTAATGAATATCATTTTATTACTAACAAACATGGAATACGAAAATTATATCACCTTGATTTATTTAGAATTCGTAATGTAGAGGAAGCACTTGAAATTGGAATTGAAGAAATACTGGAAGATGATTCAAAATGTATTATAGAATGGCCGGAAATCATATTACCTTTGTTACAGGATGAATCTGTTATCAACATTTTTATCGAAAATACAAAAGAGGGAAAACGAAAATATAGACTAACAAACGACAATCAATGAGTCCTCAGATTTTTAAAACAAGTGAAGGGATATTTCAAACACAACTACAAAGGATTCAACTAGAGAAAGCAAAGAGCACTTTTGTAATTGGAATTCCAAAAGAAATTTATGAGGATGAAAATAGAATTGCTCTAGTGCCCCATTCTATTCATAAGCTTGTAGCAATGGGTCACCAGGTGATAGTTGAAGCAAGTGCAGGCGAAAGATCCAATTTTACAGATTTGGATTTTACGGAAGCCGGGGCAGAAGTAAGCAATAACAAGGAGCAGGTTTTTCAATCCGATATAATCATAAAAGTCATACCTCCGACTTTGGATGAGATAGCACTTTTCAGGAGCAACCAGGTGTTGATTTCACCTTTACAGATGCCGTTGATTAACAATGAATATTTACAGGCACTTCGGCACAAAAGAGTGACAGCTATCGCTATGGAATATTTAAAATCAGAAGATGGTTCATATCCACTAGTGAGAATAATGAGTGAGATTGCCGGGTTAGCAGTTATTCATACAGCAGCTGAATTATTGTGCAACGGAGCTGGAGGAAGAGGAGTGCTTCTCGGAGGAATATCTGGTGTTCCACCCGCAAAAGTCCTTATACTTGGCGCGGGAGCAGTAGCGGAATTTGCAACCAGAGCAGCCTTAGCCTTAGGAGCTTCCGTCAGAATCTTTGATGACGAAATTCATAAGCTCATAAGAATTCAGAATGCAATTGGAAGACAACTTTATACTTCTTCATTAGATCCAGTACCTCTCTTGAGGCAGTTGATAAGTGCAGATGTAGTAATCGGAGCAATTCATTCTAAAGACGGAAGGACACCCATGGTCGTAACGGAAGAAATGGTAGCCAAAATGAAACAAGGATCCGTAGTTATTGATGTGAGTATTGATCAGGGAGGTTGCTTCGAAACGAGTCAGGTTACAACGCATGATAAACCCATTCGAATCATTCACGGTGTAATCCATTATGCTGTACCCAATATAGCTTCTAAAGTTTCCCGCACCGCTTCGTCTGGTATGAGTAATATAATCTCAACGCTTCTTAAAAAAGCCGGCGAGGTTGGAGGCATTGAGCAATTGCTTTATTCTAATAAAGGTTTTCAAAATGGAATATATACTTACAGAGGCTGCTTAACCAATAAATATCTAAGTGAAAGATTCGGTATAAAATATACCAATTTAGAATTGTTACTGACAACGGGGTTTTAGAATTCTATTTTATATTAAACGAATTCCTAGACCTTAGATTCTAAAAACTATTAACATCTATTCCCCTTTTCCTGTACTTTCATCCGGAGCCTGAGATTCATCAGAAGGAGCATTGTTGTCTTCGAGAGCTGTATCAATTAATTCATCAATTGAATCAGCAATTTTATTGGCTTCTAATTCATCTTCTACTGAAAGAGAAATTTCTTCTGATTCAAGTTGCTCATCAGTAGTAGAAGTATTTTCTTCAACAACTGGAGTTGTTATTTTTTTTCTTGGTCGCTTTGATTCTTTAATTTCTTCAGCAGCCTTTATCAATTTGTCTTCAACAACTGTATTTTCAGCTTGCTTGGCTTGAATTTCTTCTTCTACGCGTGCTTTTATTTTTTCTTCTTCAACTTTTCGAATGACCTTTTCTTCTGTTTTTTTAATGCGTTTTTCTTCTTTCTTTTTTAAAGAGTCAGTTGTCTTATCAAGAGATAATTTTATTTTGTTCAGTTCATCGAGTTTTTCTTTTTTAGATTTAATTCGATCTTCAATCATTTTAATTTTCGCAACACGTATCTGTGCTTCTAATTGTCCCGAAGAAGATTGAATTCTTTTATTTTCAAAATCGATGTCTTTTTGATCATATTCAATGGATCTCTCAATTTTTTTAACTGCATCTTCCAGGCCTTTTAAACGTGCTGTAATTCTTCCTAATGCACCACCTTGAAATTGATTTCCTTCTTTGTTGTTTGGATTTCCGGAATTCCTTTTCTCTCTGACAGTATTAAATGCTTCATCAAGTTTTCTCGACAACTTATTTCGATCATCTTTCATCATTGATTGAGAACGATACTCTTCCTGAATTTTTTTGAGATCATCAAAAATCAATTTAAGAACACCACCAGATTCAATTCTCGAATTAATTTCTTCCATTTTAGCATTAAATGCTTCAAGAATCGCTGCACTTTTGGTATTAAATTCTTGTTCGATAGAAGAACGAAGTTTTTTTAATTCTTCAAAAAGTGCATTTGATTTTTCACGCAATGAATCTGAATGATCGCGAATTATGTTTCTGTCAAAAATGTGTTTTTGAATATTGTCCCAAAGCCCTTTAAGATCATCCCAAACTGTCTTGTCATAATTTTCAAGAGATCTGACTTTTGTAGACATATCTTCTAATTCAGACTTAAAATTGCGGTACAACTTTGTACTCAAAACAAGAAAATGCCATTCCATTTGAGCACGCTGAATGGTGTCGGATTTTTCTACACGAAAGTCTTCGGGGAGAATACTTTCAGACATTGTTAGTTCTAAAGTTCTCTTTTCCGTTGAAGCCGGTAACTCCAAATCAGCTCCCTCTCGCCATTGATTCATCATCTGGTTATAAAACTCTTCCGTGCAATCTTTTGCAGGAATTGAAACCAGGTTAATCTTATTGTCGTCGGCATTTAAAGAGATACCAAGAAGGACTTTCTCATCCTTACTGTTAGTTCCCCATACTACTAATCTTGTACGCATAATCACATTCTATTTCGAAGGTCAAAAAAACAATATTCAATTCACTTCTTTCCATGCTGAAGCGAGTAAAATAGGGATGCAAAAATCAAACCATTTCTTGACTTTTTCTAAAATTTAAATCGGTTGAAAGCTCTTAATTTGTGAAGCTTTATATAAGGTTTTGACTAACAAGTGATTGGGCAATTTGTATGGCATTGGTTGCAGCCCCTTTTCGAAGATTATCAGCAGTAATCCATAAATTAAGTGTGTTGGCTTGAGAATTATCCAATCTCACCCTTCCAACCAATACTTCGTTCCGGTTATGCGCTTGTAAAGGCGTTGGATAAACGGATTCCGATGGATTATCCATAAGTGCGATTCCCGGAGAATTATCGAGGATTTGGCGAACTTTATCGATGTCTATCGCATTCTTAAAGCTCACGTTTACTGACTCAGAATGTCCGCCAAAGACAGGAACTCTTACAGCAGTAGCCGTAATTCTTAAGGAAGGATCTCCAAGAATTTTTCGAGGTTCATTTACCAGCTTCATTTCTTCTTTGGTGTAATCATTAGGAAGAAAGACATCACATTGAGGAATACAGTTTTCAAAAATGGGATGTTTGTAAGCTCTGGGTTCAGGTACAGGTTGATTGTTTTTTTCAGCATTGTACTGTTTAACAGCCTTCATTCCGGTTCCTGTAAAAGACTGATAAGTTGAAACTACAATTCTATCAATACCATATTCTTTATGCAATGGATTTAAAGCGACGACCATCTGAATCGTTGAGCAATTAGGATTAGCAATAATTTTCGTGTTGCTGGTAATTGCAGATGAATTAATCTCCGGCACAACAAGAGGACAACGTTCGTTCATTCTCCATGCGGATGAATTATCAATTACATATGTTCCAACAGCTTCAAATTCAGGAGCCCATTGCAATGATGTATCACCACCAGCAGAAAAAATGGCTATATCCGGACGAAGTGCAATTGCATCTTTCATCCCAATAATTTGGTAGTCATTATTTTTATAACGAATATAATTTCCGACAGACCTTTCAGACGCTACCGGAATAAGTTGGTTTATTTCAAAATTTAACTCGTCAAGAACTTTTAATAATTCTGTGCCTACTAGACCACTAACTCCTACAATTGCTAACTTCATATTTTAACTCTGAATCTGCAAAAATAGTTATGTTTGAGCGAATATTGTAATGAAGGGAAGAATATGAAAATACTATGGTTTTGCCTATTGCCTTTGAGCCTTTGTGCACAATGGAAAGAGGATTTTTCCATGGGGCATCTTCAAAATTGGAAAGGAGACACAAACTCTTTTACAATTACCCAAAATAAGATGTTACAATTATCTGCTAATGACTCCGGTGATAAATTTATTTATCGCGAAACAAGCGAAAATCCTGATACAGAATGGGCCCTTTACTTCGAAATGAAGTTCGCACCGTCTGCCACCAACAAACTAAGAATTTATCTATCGATGGATCAGATAGATCCAATTTCAAGTCAGGCCTATTATTTTGAGATCGGTGAAAACGGATCCAACGATAACTGGAAATTTTACGCTCAATCGACAAATAAAAATATAATACTGGGACAGGGAGAATTAAGTAAGCTTAGCTCAGACCCTTCAAGAGCATATATTCTTGCAGCCCGAACTATAGATAGTTCCTGGATTATTCAATGTGATTACACCGGAAATCGAAATTTTTCCGAAACAATTATTTTAAAGGATAGCCTTTATATGAAGTTTCCAAAATCTTATTTTGGATTACAATGTACATATACATCTACCCGTGCTGATAAATTTATTTTTGATGATATTTCTGTTGATGTACCATTTATAGACAAAGAAAGTCCGGAAATAATAGGACATAGTATATTAAATACAAAAACTATTCAAATCAATTGGAATGAAAAGATTGACACAACATCAGCAAAAACAATCTCTAATTTTCAAATACAATCAATTGGCAATCCTGTTCGAATCGAAATAGTATCAGAGAATCAAATGAACCTGGAGTTTCCGAATGAATTTGTACTCAGTAAAAATTATATACTGACATATATCAATGTCAGAGATTTATCAGGCAATAATATAACCGCTGAAAAACAATATAAATTTGATGCAGTATTTGATCAATTCCCAGAGCAGGGCGACATAATAATTAGTGAAATAATGGCTGATCCGGATCCTGCAGTTGCATTGCCTGCAGCCGAATATGTCGAAATATTTAACAGAAGCAATAAGAAAATCAATCTTGAAGGATTAAGAATATCTGATGGTGGTAATCCTTCGTCTCCATTTAAAAAAGAATATTTAGATCCCGGTGAATTTATGATTCTTTGTTCTGCAAAAGACAGTTTGCAATTTAAACCTTTTGGCAGAACAATGGGTATTTCTTCTTTTCCGGTTTTCAACAATGATGACGATCAAATTATTTTGTACTCTAATAATAATAATATACTTGAT
>JABFRV010000127.1 GCA_013140975.1 Saprospiraceae bacterium | reverse complement strand
TCAGAATGTTTCACCGCTAATTCTGTTTCGCAATGTTGTGAACAATAGATGTTCTAATTTTGAATCTGTTTTAGTATGATAATAAAGACTTCTAAATTCAAATTCCCTGACATTGTCAATAACGTTCGAGGCTTTGTGCAGTTGGGGAATTGACCAACTGTCCGCCCGGAACTGAAGCTAAATTTATAACTAAAAGCCGAAGTTTAGAACTACTGCCCGGCAGAATTACGTCCGCCGAAACCAAAGCTTGGATATGCACTGCCGATGATTGCTTCAACGTCAAGCCCCAATTGCACAAAACCTTTTGTTGGTGGCAGTAAATTTATAGAAGCAAGGTTTCAATTTCTTTGATTTGTTCTTGATTTAGTTTTGCTATTTTATTGAAATTGTCCCACTTGGCTGGCTTTTTTTTAATGCCTTCATATTCTACAACACTAATATAAGCACCACCATAATCAATTTCATTCATTGAGTAGTCTTTGAAAAAGTAAACAGGTTGCCCTGTGTCAATATCATTGGCAGAAAGTGAAACTCTAATGAATGAAGTGTCTTTGTTTTGGTATAAAAACTTTAATGCTTCAAGATACTTTTTATTTTTAGCGTCATTTAAAAATATTTCTACGAACCAACTTATTTCAAATATTGGTGTGTCTTGTGAATATTGTTCTTTAGTCCACCTTGTTTCACGTCTTATATAGCAAAATTCAAAAGTAGCAACGTTTAGCGTAGTTGGGTTTCCTTGATTTCCAATTCTTGTAGATAAAACAATATTATTGTTTATGTGTCGAATATAGATTTTGTCTGGGAAAAGTATGTTTTTTGGGCGTTTAAAAAGCTCATAAAATAAATAGCCTCCAAAAGCAGGTGTAAATAAGACTGCACTTGTTGTTTCTAAAAAAATCAAAGACTTAGAAATAGTGGAAGTCGGAACAAAGTCGCCATAACCAATTGTCGCAAAAGTTATAATGCTAAAATAAATGCTGTCAAAAAAGCCCGCAACTGTTTTAGAACTGTCATTCGTTTTTATATCTCCTGTCAACCAAAATAAAAGTCCAAATAATAATACAAGACCAATATAAATTATTAGTCCAATTTTTATTGTTTTTATGTTGATACGTGTCTTCATTTTTATTGCCACCAACGTTTAGTATTAGCGATGGACGACCGTTAGGGAGTCTATCCGCTAATGCTTTGTTATGCCTCGTTATTTTTGCTAAGCATACATTAGTTTTCCTTTTGGCTCCGGGATTTGCCTACCTATTAATTTTGCAGATTCAATCCATTCTTCGATAATGATTTGAACGTTTGATAATGCTTCTTCATATGATTTTCCATCTGATTTGCATCCTGCCAATTCAGGGACTTCTGCAATAAAGGAATTATCAGGTTCACTCCAATAGATTATAACTTCATATTTATAATTCATCTCTTTTAATTATGTCAAATTTATATAATAATATTAACTCCCTAATTTGTTTCACTTGATATGGTTTTGCTTTTCCATTTATTTCTTGCAAATTAATTATTTCTTTAACATCTTCCTTGTAAAAAATATAATGACTTCCCTTAATTCGGCTATTAAATCCTAGTCTTCCAAGCAAGTTACATAATTCGTCAAACTTTATGTTACGGTCAGATTGTCCTGTTAGTATCTTTGCAACAAGCTTATCTATCCTTCCCATAATGCAAATATAAGGGTTTTACTTTAAGGGCTTTATCTCTTTATTAATGAGGCATAACGTCCAAGTACTGGCGATCGTCCGCAGCGATAGCAAGGATGTCGTCCAGTATGTTGTTATGTAGGGTGATTTATTCATTCAGATTTTTTTCAATATCCATTCTTTGATGTAATATTCTGTCGATATATATTGCTTTTCCTTTTACTTTGTCTATAATCATATGAGATTTTACATTAGTTCTTCGATGTCCTTTTTTAACATTGTCGATGGGTTTGCCTATATCCGAGTTTTCGCAAATTTTACCTATTGCTATAAATATATCATTGTAATATTTGTTCGCTTGTTCTTTAGACCATTGTTCAACTGTATATTCCCATATCTTATTTAAATCTTCTAATGCTAGTTCGCTTATTTCAAACTTAAGCTTCATTTTTCAACCTTTGATTAAGTTTTTCTAAGTGTTTTACTGGGTCAAAATTTTTTACATACCCACTTTTTTCTCCCGCTTCGATTGCATCCCTTAGAATCTTAATTTTCTGTTCCCTTTCATCGACAAGTCTTAGTCCTTCTCTAATTACTTCACTTGCAGAAGAATACCGTCCAGATTCTATGCTTTTTTCAATGATTTGCTCAAAATGTTCCCCTAAGGTTACTGATGTGTTCTTTGACATTTCTATATATTTTTTCACAAAGATACCAATATTTGGTATAACACACAAGTCTTTTTATTGGTTTTTCTCATCCTACATAACGTTTCTGAGATTGATGCAGGCAGAGCACTTTCAATATCGGCCAAGAGCAAAAACCTGAAGCCAAATATATGACTAATTCTCTTATGAAAAATTGATTGCTCTGCTTGAATCAATCTCATGTTATGCCCAGTGGCGTCTTTATAACGAGCCGCTAAAATATTTAAACTTAATTATTTTTCAATCTTTTTTCAATTTTCAAAATAATTTTTTCAAGTTTCTGCTGGTTTAAAATCAAAGCATCTAATTTTTCTTCCATCGAAGGGTCGCCCGAAAGTTCGTGTTGGAAATATTGAACTGCATCCTTCCACTGGCCTCCTTGCTTATTCAAACTTGGTTCACAACCGTCAATTAAAATAGCCTCAATTGTTGATAATAGAACTTCTTTAGTTGCTGAAATATTACCACCACCACTAAGTCCTCCTTTTGTATTAACCCATTTAATTCCAAACCATGAGAATTGGTTCCATCTATGATTTTTCAAATTACGTGTATAGTCTTTGAGCCTAGAGTAAAGTGTTCTTCGATCCCCTTTTCCAACTTGACCTACATAAACAATTTTAAAGTCATGATACAAAATATATAGACCTATTTGTCCATTAAAATTTATTCTTTCCGCTGATTTCCGATTACGGCTAAAGCCTAATAATTCTCCTTTATCATCTGTCCTGTTCCAATTAACATGATCCCTCCTCCAAAATAAGCCATATGTTTTTATTATTGTGCTTTCCATTTTTTATTGCTGTTTGTATTTTTATTCCATTGGGCATAACGGTTAGTCTTTGTGACGGATGAGCGATAGCGAAATCTGTTCATCAAAGACTTTGTTCTATCACGTTTTTAATTCCATGTTTCAATCAATTCCAACTCTTTCTTAATGTTTCCTTGTTCCTCT
>JABFRV010000142.1 GCA_013140975.1 Saprospiraceae bacterium | reverse complement strand
TCATTAATGGCATTTTTTGCATTGTTAAATTCGCGAATACCTTTACCAAGACCACGCATAAGTTCAGGAATTTTCTTACCGCCGAAAAGCAGTAACACGATAAATCCTATTAATAATATTTCTGTGGTGCCAAGATTTCCTAAGAATAATAAAGTCATATATTTAATATTATGAATTGCAAAAATACTACTTTTTCAGGCCAATTTCCCTTAATCTTTCGTTAAGGTACTCACCTGCAGTTATTGGCTCGTAATGAAGCGGATTCGTGACGCTGACACAAGATGGAAGGCAACTTAGATCCATACTGCTTCTTGGGTGAAGAAAAAACGGAATTGACAACCTGGGAACATGCCATTGCTCTTTCGGTGGATTGACAACTCTATGAGTTGTTGATTTCAACACATTATTGGTCAATCGTTGAAGCATATCGCCGACATTTACTACAATCTCACCCTCTTGAGGAACCACATCAAGCCAGTCACCATTCAAGGTAAGAACCTGGAGTCCGCCAGCTGAAGCTCCAACAAGTAAGGTAATGAGGTTAATATCCTCGTGTTGTTCTGCGCGAATTGCGGAATCTGGTTCCTGAATTATCGGAGGATAATGTATCGCTCTAAGGATACTATTTCCATTGCGAATTTGTGAAGCAAAATAATCCTCAGGAAGATTTAATCCCAGCGCAATAGCCCTTAATAGATGTGCTCCTGATTCTTCAAATCTCTTATAAAGCTTATCTCCTAAAGCCGTGAACTCCGGAATATCCGAAGTCATGACATTATCCGGATATTCAGAACGAACCTCATCTTCACCCACTACCGTCTGACCAATCTGGTAAAATTCTTTAAGGTCAGCAACCCTGGATTGCTTGGCATGCTCCTTTCCGAACGAAGTATAACCACGTTGACCAGCAAGGCCCAGAATCTCATATTTACGCTTAACAGACTCCGGAAGACTAAAAAATGATTTTGCATTGGAATAAAAATCTGATACCAAGTTATCGGGTATTCCATGATTGATAACACCCACAAATCCAATCTCTTTGAAAGCCCGGGAGAGTTGGCCCACGAAATCTAGTCTTTGTTCACCTGTTCCTTTTAAGAACTCCTGAAGATTAACCAATGGTATTGCTCTGGCACTCATTTTTTAAATTCTATTACAGCAAAAATAAAGGGGTTTTTCTTATAATACTAAGTAAAAATGAAAAGAACTGTACTTATGTGAGATCTGAGTATTGGGTTGATGGGCTAACGGGTTGATGAGTTGATGGGTTGACGGGTTGATGGGTTGATGGGTTGATGGGTTGACTGAGTTTTTTCAAATTAATACAATATTACTATAGAGCTGTACGCTTGTCAGCAAGTAAACTGTCAACACTTTCTGATTTATTAGGTACTATCCTAAAAAGTGTGTAAGTATAAATGGCATCATTGTATTACGAAACTTCGTAAAGTCAATTAATTTTTAATTCATAATTTAAAAGATTATCTTCCTCTTACGAACCCTACCGGCATAAGTTCGTCATAATCACCAGCAATAACTGGTGACTGAGCAGAGCCGGAATAATCTTTTACACTTTTGGATACGAAGTCAAATAATTCACGAATCGTAATCGTCTTATTTTTATTTATGTCGGCTTCTCCTTTAAGTCCACGAATTAAATAATGTGAAAAAATTCCCTGACGCAGGCCTCCGTCTTCAAGAGAATACTCTTTACTCTTCGATGACATCATGAATGCGGTTCCCCCTTTGGTTTTTTCTAATTCCTCGTAAAAGAAATTCAGATCACTTGCAAATGGACTCTTGGCTGCCAATAATGATCCTGAATGGCATGCATCTGCATAACAAACCTTATGTTTCGCATTACTCTTACTTAACATATCCCGAATATCATCATGTTTTAATGCATTCTGATAACCATCATAATCTATTGGAATGAATGTTCCTTCAAGACCATGCCCTGAAAAGTAAACCATTACAACATCATTATCATCTGCTTTTAAGCTTAATTCATTTAATGATTTCAAAATGTTATTTCTTGTTGCATCTTCATCAATTAATAGAGAAATCTGTTCATCAGGTAATGCTCCTCCTTCCGGACTTTTGAGAAAAGCATAAATTTTATATGCATCATCATCAGAGTATTTTAGAGCAGGCATATGAACATAACGAGAAACACCTACAACCACTGCCCAAATTTTTACTTCTGCATCTTTATCTTCCTTGATATTGGGATTGTATTTATAATCTTGCTTACTATTAATCTGTGTTTTAGCTACTCCATTTTCCCAGATAGCTCCATAAACCAGACCGGATTTAAAATACATCACACCTTCCCCATGAGGTGCATGATTCGCCCACATACCTTCGTAACGATCTCCATTTGCATATTCACATATTCCTGTTCCTTTCGGTTCGCCATTTACAAATTCTCCGACATATTTGGATCCATCTGCATAATCTATAATTCCTTTACCTGATTTACAATAGGTAGTATTGCAGTTGGGAAGTTTTTCTTCAGCTGTAGTTACGTTATCAATCGGCTTACTTTGAATTACAGGAGATGGTTTATTTTCAGCCGATGGTTTGATTTTTTCTTCTGCAACAATCTCAATTTTTTCTTCTTTAAGTTCTTCTTGAGGAATTGTATTTGTTGAAGGAGTATCTGTATTAGCCGGTTCTCCTGCTAAATCTTCAAGACTTGTTTCAATGACTTTTAAAGGTTGATCTTTTTCCCATTGTCCTTCGATTGATTTTCCGCTGATATCTACAAATTCTCCATACCCGTTGCGTTGATCATCTTTCCATTCTCCTTCATAATAAGATCCGTTGGTATAAAATAACTTTCCTTTACCATTATATTTTCCTGCAATAAATTCTCCTTCATATCTCTCACCTGTAGAATAGTAGAAAGTTCCTTTACCATTCGGATTCTCATTCAACCATTCACCGGTATACTTATCACCTGTTTTATATGTCATCGACCCAAAACCTGTGATTCTATCATTTTTGAATTTACCGGAATATATATTGCCATTGGCATAAATCAATTTGCCTTCTCCATGCTTTTGATTTTTGGACCAATAACCAATATATTTATTACCATTAGCATAAAAATAAATACCTCTACCTGTCATCCATCCTCCATTAAATTCGCCTGTATAACGACTTTTATTAGGATATACCAAGGTCCCAAAACCCTGTGTACAATTTCCTCGAATACATTTTTGCGAGAAGGAAATTGAAATAGTAAAAGTGAGAATTAGCAATAAGGCTAGCCGGTTCATATTTTTTAACATTTTAATCTTTAACGAAGATTTTGGCAAATATATTAATTATTTTTATAATATGTTATAAATTGCTGTAAATCTTTGATTTGTGAAGTAGATTTTCTCTTTTTCAATAGGCTGTACCTTATTACTTTTGTTAGTAATATGATAACAACATAAGAGAGGATTTTATTACTTTAATTCTGAATATCTTTGCAAAACAAATAAAATTTATGAATAAGATAACCATATTAATTGCTCTGGGATTCGTGATTCTGGCTTGTAAGAACAATCCAAAAACTACGGAAACACCGGTAAGCGCAACACCAGCTACTCAATATTTCGGAGATACAATATCCAAGGAAGGAGTTTTAAGCGTCCAGGAAGTAATGACTTCTTTAGCAACAAATGATAGCGTAGTTTGTGCAATAAAAGGTTATGTTACAAGCGTTTGTAAAGTTAAAGGATGCTGGATGACTCTTGCCCAAAATCAAAATGATACAACCGGTTTCTTTGTAAAATTTAAGGATTATGGGTTTTTTGTTCCCAAAGATCTTACCGGAGAAGTTACTGTGCGCGGAGTTGCATTTAAAGAAATTACATCCGTTGAGGAACTAAAGCACTATGCTGAAGATGAAGGAAAGTCAAAGGAAGAAATAGATGCAATCACACAACCTCAGGAAGAAATGAAATTTTTGGCAACCGGAGTTATGGTTGAACCAAAAATGAATTAATTAAAAGCTAATCTTTTAATATAATGGCATTACAAAATATACAAGAATTACTGGGAGATAAAGCATCGTTTTATCTTGATCATCAGTGCAAAACAATAGATAAAAAAAGTCTTCACCTTCCATCTTCTGATTCTATTGAAAAAATATGGAAAGAATCAAATAGAAATAACCAGACTTTAAGAAGCCTGCAATCTATTTTTGGTAGCGGAAGATTAAATAATACGGGATACGTTTCTATTCTTCCGGTTGATCAGGGAATTGAACATTCCGCAGGAGCATCTTTTGCTCCCAATCCCATCTATTTCGATCCTGAGAATATTATTAAGTTAGCAATTGAAGGAGGATGCAATGCGGTAGCATCGACATACGGTGTATTGGGAATGCTATCCAGAAAATACGCTCATAGAATTCCCATGATTGTAAAAATCAATCACAATGAATTATTAACCTATCCGAATAAAGCGGATCAGATATTATTTGGCACTGTTAAAGATGCTTGGAATATGGGAGCCGTTGGTGTAGGAGCAACGATTTATTTTGGATCTGATGAATCAGGCAGACAGTTAGTTGAAATTGCAGAAGCATTTGAATATGCACACGAATTAGGTATGAGTACAATCCTATGGTGCTATTTAAGAAATTCTGAATTTAAAATTTCAGGAAAAGATTATCATGCCTCAGCTGACTTAACGGGTCAAGCCAATCATCTCGGTGTAACTATCCAGGCAGACATCATCAAACAAAAACTTCCTACAAATAACGGAGGGTATACAGCTCTCAATTCAGGCAATTCATCTTACGGAAAGTTAAATCCAAAGATGTATTCTGAATTATCTTCTGATCATCCAATAGATCTTTGCAGATATCAGGTTGCCAATTGTTACATGGGTCGTATTGGATTAATAAACTCTGGTGGTGAATCTAAAGGAGCAACCGATCTTCAAGAAGCAGTTACCACTGCAGTTATTAATAAACGTGCAGGTGGAATGGGATTAATATCCGGAAGAAAAGCATTTCAAAAACCTATGAAAGAAGGAATACAGATTTTGAATGCGATTCAGGATGTTTATTTGGATAAGAAGGTAACAGTAGCTTAACTTGGTTGACGGGTTGACGGATAATAATTTAAAACGTTGCTTTTTGTGTCCTCGCTAAAAGCGCAGGTTGACGGGTTGACGGTTGACGGGTTGACGGTTGACGGTTGACGGTTGACGGATAATAATTTAAAACGTTGCTTTTTGCGTCCTCGCTAAAAGCCCTATTAAGTCACTTCAATTCACTAAATTAATTAAGGTGCAAATTCCGGAGACCTGATATGTCAATACGGGCTAATCATTTATTAGTTGATGATGTATTTTTATTTGTTATACTAGGTTGGCCGTTAGCAACATTTTGTTTACCCATTAGATTGATATTTATTAGATTCACTAGCTCTTTATAAAAAAAAATTCCCGAAGAATCACTGTAACTCTTCGGGAACAATAACCAAAACTATAAAAACTCTTAATCCCTTGATATACTGAATTTCTTATTCACTAAGCCTTGGGTTGTTTTAATTTGTATATAATATGATCCAGGTAATAAGTTCTGTGTATTTAGGTATTCAGTGTGAGCACCTGATTTTCTTGAACCACTTATCAAATTACTATTTACATATTTTCCTAATTCATCATAAAGTGTAAACTCTACATCATCATTCGTATTTAAATGATAGTCAATCGTCAACTCCTTATCAACCGGATTTGGATAGATATTCATAGTCAATTGAGAAGATTCTTTCGTAAGCAATATACTTACCATTTTACTATAAGTAAACCAGCCATCATGATCAATCTGTTTCACTCGATAATAATATCTTCCTGCTTTTCCAATATTGTAATCTTCATAAGAATATTGATGTGAATTCGTTGCTGATCTTGAAGCTTCAACTCTTCCAACAATAGTAAAATCTTTTTCAGATTCTAATCTTCTTTCAATCACAAAATGACTATTATTGATTTCACTTCCTGTTTCCCATTCAAGTAGATTAAATGACTTTACATTTTGCACCTCAATCCCTAACCATTCCAACGGCAGTGCCTGATTAACAAGTCCGGCATCAATAAAGCTTAACTCTTCTCTATTATTTATTCGGTACGTTCGAGTAGTTCCATAACCATTGATATTGTTCACTTTGCTGTCATTGACACCATTACCACTATTAGGAGTAGTGAAACCATAATAACTTGAACTTTCAAATTTGATATAATAATCTCCTTTGGAAATTCCATCAAGGAAATAAATTCCATTATCTTCAGTTTTAACATAATTTATTAAAACATTATCTGAAGTATACGCTTTAACGCCTATGTCTTTCATTCCTGGTTCTCCATTATCCTGAATTCCGTTGCTGTTTACATCAAGCCAAACAAGATTACCAAATATGGCTTCAGGCTGGAACCCTGCACCTATACCCGTTACAACTTGACCCGGAATTAAATTTATAGAGCTTGTAGTATTAAATCCATAAGTATGTGAAATATCAGAATCTTTCTCTCTATCAAATCCCTGGAATGCTAAAGAAGCAGCCATATTTCCAGGTCGTATAAATTCAATATAATAGAATCCAGGTCTTAAGCACTTAAACTTATAGTAACCATCTCTTGAACCAGTTCCCGGCTCTGTCATTGTAAAAGTCTTAGTAATATACTGTCTTGTATTAGCATCATATAATTTGACTTCTACACCATTGATTCCATTTTCGTTTGTATCAAAAATTCCATTACTATTATCATCAAAAAATACTCTTCCGGTTATGCAAGCACATTTAATATACCCGACATCCATACCCGTATTATTTTCACCTGGACTTAAAGTAAATATGGGTGAAGTTCCCGGACCTCTACTATTATCCAAATCACTATCGGTATCATCTGAACCAATATTTGGTGTCGTGATTAAAAAATCGACAGGAGTTATAACCTTAATATAATATTGTCCTGAAGGAAGATCTGTGAAAAGATATTTACCATTGTCATTAGTAAGTGTATCCCCTAAAATATCACCTGTTGTAATATTAATTAATATTACTCTGATATTTTTCAAACCTGGTTCACCAAAATCCTGAATACCATTTCCATTAAGATCATTCCATACAAAATCACCAACACTTCCTGTTCTTGGGCTACATGGAGCGGGTGCAACAAATGAACCGAAATAAGTACAATCTTCGTCACTAAATTCTACAGAAATATTATGTCCGTTTCCATCTGAAGGCAATCCGGTTACAGAAAATATTGTCGGACTTGTAAATGGTGCATTAAAAGTTTGTTTGACAACGCCATCAACTTTTAGTTTTAAAGTTCCAGAAGCTGGCGCATCTGTAAAATTAATACTACCGCTTACAGTGTAAGTGTAATTAACTTCATCACACGCAGATACCAGGTATGTAACCTCAGTAATTCTACAAGGCTCACATGATTCAGGGGCTCTATATGAACCCATATAAGTACAAGTTTGAGCATCAGAAAATGCAACAACAAAATTATGTTGGTTACCATCTGCACTAAGACCAAGATATTCATAACTTATAGGACTTATAAATGGCGCATTAAATATAATTGGATTTACTCCATCTAATGTAATAGTCATTGTGCCCGTAGTTGGCGCATCAGTAAAACTTATTAATCCGCGCACATTATATAATTGCGTTAATGGATCGCATGATGTAGCATTAGATGTGACTCCCGAAATATTACAAGGAATACATCTTGATGGAGCGGTATATGTAAAGTCATCAAGACAGTCATTGTTTGCTCCAAAGTATGTTAACATTTGAATACTACCACCTGTAGATTCAATATCATTAAATGTGAAATTTACAGGGCTCGTAAATGGTGCCAGGAAAAATATTCGTTGATTTCCATTAACAATAACTAATGAATCTGAAGTAGGTTGATTATTGAATACAACGCTTCCCGTGACTGAATATTTATTTGATAAAGGATTACACTGACCGATACTAATTGATTCAAATGTAACAGTACAAAGTGGAATTGATCCCGGTTTAAAACCAAAGTCAATACCATTTAATATTTGGCCTGCCTCACCAGTGGAAAATGCAATTAAATTTTTACCGGGTGTAACTCCTGGATTTATACCATCAGAATCGCGATTTCCATCACCACTCATTCCAATAGAGTATCTTGAATTAGCAAAAGTTCCGGTAGTTATAGGTCTTGGTCCATCTGTTAAACCATCTGCATCTCCACCAGCTGAATTATTAGCAATTGTAAGACTCATATTATTTAATTGTCCAACTACAGGTGTACTATTAAAATCAGATCCATTATCAACTGCAAGCAAATAGTTATTAAAATAATCTAAATTTTGTCCACTTACGAAACCAGGACCATTAGAAACAATTCCTGTAGTACCACTCTCATTTCTTCTAAAATAATATTTTCCATCATTATTGGTAATAGCTGTAGCGATGAGTATATCAATACCTGAATTATAGGTTCCACTTCCATTTTCATCGCGGTAAAGATTTACAGTAACTCCATCAATTCCGGTTTCACCCGGGTCTTGTATACCATTAGAATTCGCATCATTCCAAACTGAGTTACCAACTTCAATAGGCGCAGCGGCACAAGCAGCTTCTATGTCTCCAAAAGTATTTGCTTTCGCGACTCTAAAGTTCAAATTCGAATTCTGCATTAAGAAAATATCTCTATGTCTTTCTCCATTGTTGTGTTTCATGTAGAATGCACCCATTCTCATATTTGTACTGATATTATCCATACCTGCAGATGCAAGTTCAGTAAATCCAGGAATTGCAAAACCGGCTCCACTTGCGGCAACGCCTTCCGCTCCATGGTAATTATAATAACCTGCTTTATTATTTTTCATTAAGGTTTCCATATTCTGACCACTTAATGTTGCTGCAGAATATGTTCCTGTTGAAGGACAACCATAAGAATTATCCGTAAGCTGCCACTGTCCTGAAGAATTTTTACAACCTGTAAAAATTACACCTGCAGAAACAAATGGTGATAGGTCTAGTACATCACCTTTTCTGTTTTTCGCAAAAACTATAATTCTTTCAGGAGTACCTGGTTCTTCAACAAAATCTATATTAGACAACCAAGGCTCCCAGGTAATATCATCATCTCCAGATTTTCCCCAAAACTCAGCAGGATAAATACTATCTACTCCAGGTCTAGCGATATTTAAGTTAATTGTAAGTTCATCAGTCATCGTCTGAGCGGTTGAACCTTTCGGATCAAAAGAATATACCTTCCCAATCAAATCAGAATTTGTTGGGCCCTTACAAGTTACAGTTGCGAAAACTCTTCCTGTTTTTCTGTTTAGACCTAAGCCACAAGCAGCCGCATGAGAAATACCATTTGAGGCTGGCGCAGTGCTACAAGGATTAGGAAGATTATAAACTTTTATTGCAGTGGCACTTGAGGGAGGGTTTCCATTAGGATCAATTGGAATAGCGTACACTTGGTTTGTGAAAAGATTTACTGCATATAATGTCATACCATCAAATGATAAATCAACATCACCAATCGAATTTTGTGCTATTTGATTATTAGGAGGAGTGTATGTTCCTGTTATCTGGTTATATGACCATGGTCCACAGATATTCGGATTATTAAAAATAACCGCAAGATCCAACCATAAGGAAGGATTATTCGTATTTGCATCTAGCTTATAAATTGCAGAATTGGGACCTGTTGGAAACAAAGTTGTCGGCCCTAAACCTCCATTTCTTCTATGATATGCTCCAACATACCACTTGTTTCTATATTTATCAAATGCGGCTCCATAGAGTGTTCCAGTAGTCATCTGGCTTGCAAGATCTGTCTGTGGTTGAATACCTTGAAACAATGCATTGTTATTCAAGTTTTTTGATCCATCCTGCGAATCTGTAAATAACGAAGATGTGTTATAATCGTAAGTGGAAAATGTTGAAATTGGATTGGGCTCTCCAGCTCCGCGAAATACTTTAGGAACTCCAACTTTGGGATTATCCTGGCAATGATCAGAAGGAAGCTGTGCTGTCCAATTGATTCCTGTTGTTGTACCACCAAGGGAAATTCTTCTAACATTTCCTTGATTGGCAGATCCCAACATACCATCACTATATCCACTTGGTGGAGTAAACTCAACAATTACTTCTGGATCTGAATAGGAGCCAGGTATGGTAAATGTCCAGTTACCATTTGGACCTGAAACAACAGGACTCCCTGATAATTGAACACCATTCGGTCCAAAAATTTTAATATTTACACCTTGAAGGCCTTGTTCAGCGTGTCTTGTATTTGTAACACCGTTATGTAATGTGACATTTAAGGCAGGATCAACAGCTCCGTTTATCTTATATTCTCGATATGCGGTTCCACTAATTGTTTGAGAATGAATTGAGTTATAGGTTAAAGCAAATGCAAATAGCATAGCAAAAAGGCCAAAAGCCCTTAATAGCGTAGTAGTTTTCATTCTTTTGATTTGATGCAAATATTTTACGAATTTGCCTATTATTATAATAT
>JABFRV010000032.1 GCA_013140975.1 Saprospiraceae bacterium | reverse complement strand
CACATAGATTATTTTCTTCGGGTTACTCTACGTTTGCGTCTGACAGTGCGTTTTTTGCCAGAAACTGCTGAAGCAGAACCAGCTACATACACACACTTTCCTACTACGCGTGCTTTTTTTCCAGTTGCACGAATTGACTTCGCTTTTTTTCTTGCACCAGTTTTTGTGGTGGAGCAAGAATCATGGGTGTAAGTCTTTTTCCCAAATTTACGAGTGCGCGCAGGACGTGTTGTGCTGGAGCGTCTCGATGATCTTTTTCTTGTTGCCATTGTATTAACATTTTTTTTTGTGATGAAATAATAATTTACTCCTCTACACTTTCGTGCTTTGGTATCTTAGAACTTGCTTCAGCTTCAGTATTTTTTACAATCTTCAGTCGTTGTGCATTGGACTTAGATTTTGTGATTTTAAGTTCTCCATCAGGCTTTGCTGTTGCTATTAGTTTGTGCCTAGTATTACGAGAAACTCGCTTGCGAAGTCGGCCAGTTTTTTTAAATTTTGCCATTAATTTTTAGATTTTTTAAGTAAAAAATATACAAGTGCAGCACCTCCGAGAGCAATCGGAACAAATGTTCCCAAGTTGCTTAAGGTCAATATATCTTCTTTGAAGTCATTAATAGAAGCCTTACTAGATTCTCCTAAGTTTCCCTTAGTGAATGCCGATAAGTTACTTTCATAGGTAGGCCCTGCAGACTTTACAGCTGAAATAATTTTTGCAATAGCTGTTCCAATTGCGACAATTACTGCTGCAGTTATGAATGGTTCATTAATGCCAGGTTGCCCTTTATATTTTACGCCATCGGATAAAGCATCAAAATGAAATTTAGGACTTAATTCTGGAAATTTATTTAGTGCAGCATTGTACTCGATTCCATTGGATGTATACAGAGCAACATTCTCTCTATCCATTCCAGATACACTACTAAAGCCATCAATTGAGCTTTTATGAAAAAGCATCTTTGTTTGGCCTATACTATTTAAGCGAGCTTCGTTTTCTTGGTCTACAAATTCATACATCATTGAAAGTGCACCACGCTTAAAATCTTCTTTTTCAAATATATTGTTGCGTGCCCACTTAGCAAGTTTAGCTTGATCTATACATGCTCTGAACTCAGGACTAGATACTTTGTAAGAACTAGTTTGTCCTGATTTTTCATCGTAATAAGTTACGAAGTCATGGAATGATCTGTAAAATGAATCTGCCTTTTCTGGTTTAAATGTATCAATACATTTTTTAAGATCCGGAAATGTCAATAATCCAGACCAACGATCTTTACCGCTGATGCCAACAGCATTTGAAGCTGATTCAATAATTTGAATTTGAGAAATGTGCTTTTCTTTAGCAGAATAAATGTTTCTGATTAAGTCATTGTAAATAGGATCAATTACTCCAGAGCTTACGTTGAAATTTTGTAAACCACCTTTAATTGCATTGTCAATCATAAAGATTGCTTTGGAGAATACATTATTAACGTCTCCATAATATGCTTGACGTATTGCGTAGCGGTTCTTAAGTAATTGAAGTTTTAACTGACCTTGTGTCCACTTTGTTACATCGATTCTTGGACTGACAGCATTTTTGGGAGAATTGCGGTTTATTTCTCCGATAGACGGCTTAGCATTCGTAAGATATGCAAAACGAGGTCCGTGCATGTGAATAATTTCTGTCATTGAATAGTCTTTAGCTTTTGTTATTCCCGGTACTTCAAAATCAAATTGAGATAATGTTGCATCGAGAATTATATTTTTTTGGTAGCCATCAATTTTTGCGACTACGTAAACATGATCGTAATTTCCTCCAGTTTTTTGTGCAACAAATCTGAATGACCATTTAATGGTCTTGAAATGAGATAAGATAGAACCTATCATCAGAGAAAAACTCTTGCAATCACCGTATCCTACATAGTAAAGCACCGCAGGATTTTTGATTATTTCTTTGCCATTATTATCCCTCTTGTAATTAATCTTGTTAAATACGTATAACCAAGTATTATACAAGGTATCATAATCAGTGTTGCCTTTTATCCCCGCAGCTAAATCTGTCATTTCCCTTTTTGCCTGGTAATTATTATACTGATAAGCTTTTATCAATGAATTAATTATGTCTTGAGTGTTTCCATATTTATGGTGAACATCAATGACCCAGTCAGGTCTTGGCACTAATGAATTATAAGATCTGGTAGCTGGAATCATATAGTACTTTTACTATATTGTTAATTGCTAATTAATGCGTAATCTATTGGATAAGTAATAGAACCAATTGTTACATCTCCAACAATATTTAAATCTTGTTTAAAAGATTTATTTATTATCATATCTGCAAGATTAAATCCTACATCGATGAAGGATACTGTTGCATTTATAGGAATTGTGGTAATTTGATTATTACCATCGAGCATAATACTTTGTGAAAGTTTAATTCTTGCTATGCGATGATTTCCGTATAAAACCGCTCCAATAAAATCAGAAAGTGCCACAGAAATTTTGTTCTCGTTGCGATACTTAAGATTAATTGTTAGTGAAACACCGGTTGCAGATATAGAGCCCCATTGAATATTGGCTCCTTCAAACTTTATTCCATCAGCAAAACGTTTCGAAAATTGCTTTACGACAAAGTAACCAACAGCAACAATGCCGACGAGGGCGAATAAACATTTAAATGATCTCAATATAAAGAGATTAAAATTAAAAAAGCAATGACACAAAATTATGCCATTGCTTTTTTATAATCTCAATTACACCTAAGAAGTAGCGTAATTAGACTTAAATAGTAAGTAAATAGTCAGCACTTACGTAAAATTCCTGTCAATCATCTTGATCAACTTTACATAAGTACGTGCCATTTTTTTGGAACTCTTGGGTTCAACTTTATCTGTTGACATCCATGTCTGAAACAAAATTGATAGTTGCAACTTTGTTTCTTTTCGCAAAAGTTTTTTGGAGTAGTCGATGCGATTAGCCTTATTAGACATATTTAGGTTGTTTTGATTACAATAATATTGTTATCAACTGTCTGAATCCAAACTTAGACAAATTCTATGCCAACAAGTGTTAAGAAAATAACAACTCTGTTGGATCTACATAAGAATTATTAATTAGCATTTCAATATGTAAGTGAGGAGTAATTCCAGGGTATTTGACAGTTATATCTTGACAACTGCCAATTACATCTCCTCTTTTTACATTTTGTCCAATTTTAAATATATCCGGATTCATATACATGATAATAATAGTAAGTTTATCATTATTATCATTTAGCGAAGCTAATTCTATTCCACTATATTTTCTATCTCCATATGGATCAACAGTTCTAATAACTTTACAATCTAATGGAGCATAAACATTAGATCCAGACAAGCATGCTATATCGATTCCATTATGCGTTCGTGAGCCACGTGAAGCTCCGAAATTTCCACAACCTAAGGGATCACATCCCCTTAGCTGCATTACATCATCAACAAGGGTTATTGCATTGAATCCGGAACTGCTTAAGTTAGATTTGCTTTTAAATGAAGATAATAGCAAGTAAGCTATTATCCCACTTGCACCATAAATAAATGTTTTATTCTGCATTTAATAATATTTTTGGTCTTACAAAAACTATATTATGTTTAACTATATATCTAGTCCTTTCCATTACTTTGCCACCATTTGAATAGTTACCTAAGGAAGTGTTGCCTTCGACTACATCAATCATTAGATTAGTTCCAATATTAAATATGAATGATGATACAATTCCTACATGATCAAAACGATTATCATTATTCCAATCAAAAAATGCCAAATCACCTGGTCTTGGAATCACAACAATTTGCTTTTTTGAAGAAAAGTATTGCATTGCTGTTTGACATCCTGCAAAACCATTTGAGAATCCTATCTTAGGCAACTGTATTCCAGCTTTCCAATAACACCAAGAAACAAAAATACCGCACCATGGAACTCCATTGAGGCCAAACCATTTTCCATATTTAGTTTTGTTGCTGTTTTTCGGTATTTCTGAATAACCTACTTCTGACAGTGCTACTTCTACAATTTTATTATTATAATCCATAATTCTTTGTTGTTATTTGTTTTTTGATTTAATGAATGGACAAAAAAGATTAGGAGCGGGGGCAATAGTGTTGTTACAATAATGCGCAACATAGAATTGGATTTGAATTTAAACGTCAGTGAAATTCAAATTGGATTCGTTGCGCAAAAAACTACTACCAATATAACAACGCTATTGCCTCCGCTCCACCTCTTTTTAATAAACCATTTATTAAAGCAAAAAACATTGAGCCTACAATTAAATAACTAATGCCTCTTCGAGCTTAGTCGGAACACTAGAAGATAAGCACCAGGGAGCTTTTTTCATTACGGCACTTTTGCCTATAAAATATCTAGTATTCCATCCTTCTTCACGCTTCGCACTTACTTTTTTACATTCACATTTAATACATTCTTGCATTTTCTCTGTCGTAGTTTCTTTAATTATTCTCCACTTGTGCGGCAGATTAAATTTGCTTTTTCTTTTCATGATAACTATTTTTGATTTATAATCTGAAGTTATCTTATTCGGAGACACGTATTTAATACAAAATCAATTTTACTTTAGTTGATTTTGGATTAGATAATAATTAGTAATTTTATTTCTGGAACGAACTTTTCTCCAGAGCCTCAGTAGATTAATAACATCTTCTTCATTGTATTTAAGAATACGTTTTCTTTTATCGTGCTTTTTCCAATCGTTGAATATTGCAAAAATGTTTTTCTTGTATTCAACTTGCTTTCTAACGATGCCAAACTTTTGTTCAACATGCGCTAACTTGAAAGAAGTTAATTGTAATACTTTCCGAAAAATGCGAAGCAGATTAACACATATGTATCTATTGCGCAAATCGATATCAAAATATTTTTCAATGATTCCGATATCGGGACCGTAAAAGAAGATGTATTTAACATTTCTCAACTTTTTGAGAAATTGTTCTTTGGTTAGAGCGCCATCATAGAGCTGCCCGAATTCGTACTTAGAGTAGGCATATCCAATTAAGAAAATATGACCACCAATATACCATTCAGCATCTATGTATATTGAGCGTCCTGTGAATGCCATAAAGTATTATTAGGTTATACATTGAGCTGATTATCTTGACACACTTGTTTTGCGTGGCTTTCCTACTTTAGAATTCTTAAGGTTAGTCTTTGTAGATTGCTTATTAGAGGGTCTTTTTTTAGCTGTTGGTTTTTTTGCCTTGCTTCCTGGAAATGGAAATGGAAATGCAATTGAAAAGTCTGACTCTTGTGGTTTTATAGAGGGGCGGATTGTTGATTTTAACAGGTCTAAAAACAATTTTGAAATTATGTCGCTAATTTTTTTATTAGCTACTTTGTACGCCTTAAACTCTTTTTGAAGCGCAACGTTCCGAGATGAATTAATTAGTGCTTCCAATTTACTTTTAGCTTCTTGAGACTTGAAAACGTTTTCTAAGGCTGAACTTAATAATTCTGATTGATTCATGATTGAGTTAGTTTATGGTTAAATAATTAATTGAAGATTATATTCCATTGCGAAGACGGATCTTGAAGAATTTCCTGCCACCATACTTTTCAAAGTATTCCGGAAGTGTTTCCATGTCAAAATAAAATACATCTGATGGTTTTACTTCTTTTATAGAATCGGATAAACTTAGAAGAATATATTTGCGAAGCGTGGAGCTAGTGATATATGATGCACCATTACTATTATTATACGCTCTAATCATAAGCCCTTTCTGATTGTCGATAGACACATACCATTCTTTGGTTTTGTCATTTTGTGTAAATAGTAAATGATCAACATATTGCTTCGCTTCCATTTTATTGATGGCAGACTTTGAAAAGTAAAAGATTCCGTTAGGACGAAGTGTTAAAGATGGCTTACGATTATAAGCTTTTTTTTGGCTTAGCATTTCGGTAGTGTATTCAACTAACATAAATGGTTTACTTTTAAAAAATAAAAAACTGCCGGAGAGGCCGAATATCTTCTTCCGGCAGGTATTAGTCCAACTATCTATCGGTGGCGGAGATAGGATTCGAACCTATGACCTCTTGGTTATGAGCCAAGCGAGCTTCCAACTGCTCTACTCCGCTGTCTTTGATTCCCCAGGAGAATATAATACAGAAATCTCCTCAGCGCTTATTCCTAGTAAGTTCACTATTACCAGGGATTGACGCATGTCAAACCTTCGAATTAATTTATATTCACCTGGTGTAATTCCTAACTTCTTTAATATAGGATTTGTGAAGTAACCTCTTCTTAATTCAGGATAATTGATCCATCCACTTCTCGATACAAGACCGAAAATTGTGCATAGGTCCTTTTTACTCAGGCGTTGAAGTAATTTCACAGCACAAATATAACATAATATGTTACACATATCATATTATGTGACTTTTTTTATTTTTAAAAAATATACGTAAATAGCTGACAGGCAGTTAAATGGCGTAGAATGAAACCATATATTAACGATAATTTAATGACATTCCCTAGGAAGTAGTCTAGGTAAGTGTGTGTTAGTCTTTATTAATTTTCTTGTTGGTAGCTGCTAAAAATGCTCCAACAAGTGATAGTATTGTAGCTCCACCTAGAATAGAACCTTCCAATGTCTTACCAATTGAAATAAGGTAGACAGTTGAACTAAACGCTACTAATGCAATTAAGAAAGCAAAAATCTGTCCTCTTGCAGCTAAATTGTGCTCTCTTTGAGAATTAAGTTTCTTAAGCTTATTATTTCTTTTACGTTGGGAATCTATCAAGGTATGAAGTTTAGCAATAATTCCTGGACTGGCTTCCTCTAGCTTCTTGGATTCATCACCAGGTGGAATATGGTAAGCCCAAATTTGAGTCCTGCTATAACTTGCAATGATCTTTAGTTTAGTTTCTTCTGGAATGTCCGGATCTTCAACGATTGTTTTAATTTCATCGGGAAGAAGGACAGCTTCTTCTGTTATTGGGTCCTTATAATTTGGATCTAAAGGGTTATTCGTTGTTTGATCTGGTGTCAATTTTTAATCTATTTCTGAGGGCGTAGATCCTTAAGTACCTTCTTAATGTCCTCTTGAGTTGAATAGTTCATGTCTCTATTGTACTTCGGCACAATCCCAAATAGGTTAAATACACTCCCAAATCCTATTATAAATGCACAAAAATGATTACATAGTGATTTTGCAGAATTAAGCAATTTTATCATGTTTCACCGACCTTTTTAATTGACCTTCTTAACGTAAAAATGTTACTAATATATTGTTTTAGTAACATTTTGATACCACAAACATACTAAGATATACTACAAAGTACCAAAAATATGACTTAAAAAAAAATAATTAAGGAAAAATAGCCTAATAGACAAAATAATGCCTATTAGGCCACAATAACTTTACTTTGTTCCTACAACTATCGCTGCACTCTTAATCAATTCCTTGAGCTTGGTATAGAAAAAGAAATGATCATCACGCTCCTGAGGCGTCATATCATTACGCTGATGACAGATCATGGAGTGATGAAACATATCCCAAAGCTCCTGATCAGCTTCAGATGCGCTGTAGGAATCGAAAAACTTCCGAAGCTTCATGATTGCAGCTGAGCAATCTTGGGACATTGTGATCTTAGGGTTCTTGCGTTGCTTGCTTTTCTTCTTGTTGAGCATAAAAAAAGATTTTGGTTAAATGAACGCGCTACCATCACGCTCAACAAGTCATCACTAGGATGAGAAGCTTCGGGACTTACACCCGTATGTGATAGCGCAGTATTGTTAGAAATTAATCTACGAAACATTAGCAACGACTTAATTGAGCACTGCAAATGTATTACAAAAGTATAATGGTGAACGCACAAAATATGTGATATGTAGCTTAATAATATCTTAAGTACATAATCTGATAACACTCAAAGAAATATTGAATTAACTTGTATAGATTAATTAGGAATCTGATTACAATATTAACACAAGAATAATAGTTAGAATGGACCCGGATCCTAGAATTTAGTGTTAGACTATATAATTATGGTGCTAAATATACACTAGATAGTACAAATAGTAAATAAAAAGTATACAAAGAGTATATAAAATGTTTAATTTATCACTAGCTTCGCCCTAGAATTTATACACATCTAGCCTGCGTGTAATAAAACCCATGATCGCAAAACAAGTTCAACAAAAGTCCTCACATGATGTCAGATATCGCTCACTATACCAATTATATAGAATCTCTTGCTTCAGAGCATAGGAATCAAAGTTTTCTAAACTCAAGTAAAGAACATGCAATTACCGTTCTATCTACTATGTTTAAATATGCTGATCCTAAAAAATTTATATATATATATAGTGGAGATATGAATAAAGGAATTGCTGATTCTACAGAATACACAAGTAATTTAACATCTTATCTATCAAAAGGAGGAAAAGTAAAAATTTTGCTTGAAAGTCATGATCCTAATAATGAACCCAGAATATTAAAAAAGCTTCGTGTATTTAAAGAGATTGGACTTGATGTTGAAGTTAAACAGACAGGCACAAGAATATATGACACTGATACTAATAAAACCCTACATTTTGCTGTAACGGACAAAGCTCATAGAGCTGAGCACGATATTGACAATTTCCTTGCTGTTGGAAATTTCAATGATACGGAAAAAAGTAATATACTAATCAAAGTTTTTGAGGATGTTTATGCGAAAGAAAGCAACAGAGCAGTAATATAAACTAATCCAAACTTTAGAATCGCATTCTCAATGCAAAGTTACAATTCATTATTTGAACTGTTTGCAGCCTTTAATTTTGCATATGTATTATCAACTAAATTTGCTCAAGATTTACATAGTAAAATCACCTTATCCGAAGGTGAATTAAATAAAAAAGTTAAAGATTTAGATTCAGTAATATCTACGAATGAAAATTATGTATATGCTTTAAAAAGTAAATCTAAATCGGAGAAGGAAAAATTTGCACTAAATTTAGAATTAAATAAATTAGGTTCAATTTCGGTTGATTTAACAAAAGTTTTGGATGATATCAATGTTGGACATATTAGTAAGGCTAAATTGTCTTTTTTTAACTATGCTTGCTTTATTTCAGGAATTTATTCTTTATTGGTACTATTTTTTAGTGGATGTGGATATATCAATGGTAACATTGATTGTGTCAATTATTTTATGTACTTTAACATTATGTTTAGTTGTATTCATGTATTAACAATTATTGCAAGAATTATCTGGCCGAATGATTTTACATATGGTATGCTTTCAATTATTATTTTAGGATCTTTATATTCTTTTGGAATCATATGTAATGTCAATCATGAATTTATTTTTAAGCAGGATGTTTCAGTTTCGCGTTTTACATATAATCATAATTTAGGATTATCAATAATTATTTCTACCTGGCATTTTATTATACTATTCATTGTTTCTGAATATACTAGAGCTTCATTTAGCTCATCAATTTCACAACGAACAGATAAAATTAAGAGAGACATTGAAGACCTATCTATGCGAGTAGAAGGAATTAATCAAGTAATAGAACCGCTTACAATCGGACAATCTAATGAATAACTATTATCAGTTATGAAAAAAATGCCTTAAAAATTCCACAAGGCAAAATCAAAAACCAAAAACTTTCCAAATTTTTTCGGTTTTTTCGGTGAGCCAATTTAAATACTTCTATTTATAATAAATTAGAAATAATATTCTGATAAATTAAGTACCGGTAACCAACATTTTGAAATAGTGGTCACCGAAAACGAATATAATTTACCGAAAAAATATAAAGTGTTTTTCGGTTTTTCGGTAAATGGTACCGAAATCACCGAAAAATGAGGTGGTTTACCGAAAAATAAAAAATCGATTTTCGGTTTTTCGGTAAAGGAGTATTTATTGTTTTGTGAAATTTAATTTTGCTTAATGCTTTAAATACTTATTTATTACTCTATTATTATATAAATTAACATATATTAACAATCACCACCGAAAAAACCGAAAAAATATTCCAAGTTTATTTTTTTCGTCTCCAAAATTTTGGAAAATCAGAGTGCCGAAACGCATTAAAAAAAGTATAATATATAATGCTTTTAAAATATAGGTACCAGGAACTGGACACAATGACAGGTTGCGCCTCTATATTAACCAAAAATAGCGCCGAAATTTTCTGCTGCTCCTAATGGACTTAGGCAGCCTAAAAAATGAAAATTTGAAATTTCCATTACTAGAATATAATAATGTGCCCTTCGGGCGGTTTTATTTGTTGCGCTGGCGCGCAACCCTACAAAATGGCTTTACTAAGGTGAAATAATGTGCCCTTCGGGCGGTTTTATTTGTTGCGCTGGCGCGCAACCCTACAAAATGGCTTTACTAAGGTGAAATAATGTGCCCTTCGGGCGGTTTTGTAGAGCTGGCCAGCTCCAGATAATAAATTGGTTTATATTTGTAAAAAAATATCATGAAAACAACAATTGTAAGCTTATTAATGGTAATGTTCTTCGTGTCCTCTTGTTCTAAAGATGAAGATCCATGTGAGGGGGTAATTTGTCAAAATGGAGGATTCTGTGAAGCTGGAGTTTGTAAATGTCCTCCTGGATATTTTGGTAAGTTTTGCGAAACCAAAGTTGATCCATGTGTGAATATAAGCTGCAAAAATGGGGGAACATGTATTAATGGATTATGCAATTGTCTTCCTGGTTACAGTGGTTCTGACTGTGGCACAATTCTAACTCCTAAATCTATTATAATTACTAGTATAAAAGTTCTTAAATGGCCTACAACTGATAATACCGGTGTTAGTTGGGATTTTTCAACTGGCCCTGATTTGTTTGTTTCAATAAAAAAAGCAGGATCTACGCTAAAAGAGCATTCTACATCTGTAAACTCTGATACACCAGTAAGTCAAGTAGTTTCATTTGATAACCTTCAGTTTAATATAGTTGCAGGAAATTATGTTTTTGAAGTATTTGATTATGACTGGCCAGATGCTGATGACTTAATGTCAACAGTAAGCTTCAGCAGTTTTGCTGGATCAGCCTTCCCATCTGTAATCAATGTAAAAAATTCTACAACTGAGATTTCAGTAAGTCTGAAGTATTCTTTTTAATTCAGAATGCAATAAATAATTAAGTAACGATAATTATTAATTATATGAACGGTAAAATTTATTTTCACAAATCAAACCTAAACCAACCGATTGTAATATGTGGTCAAAAGCTGGAAGAAACGGATCTTTCTGAAAATAATGAAATTTCAGCAAGATGGATTAATTCCAATGGAGTTGTAGTTGAAGCAAGATTCTTCATGTACGAACTTATAAAACTATCTGCTATTCCAAAGCCTAAAAAAAGATTTGCTAAAGCCTATTGATAAGTACCATTAAACTAGCTCTCTTTTCTCTTGCAGTATGATCAAATATTCAAGTAGCATGCTTTGTTAAATATAGTGTTTTCAATTAGTTGAATTATATAAATAAGTGCATTCTCTGAAGCAACTGAGCTTTCTGGAATTACTTGAATGATCATCTTAATATATATTGTATCTCCATCTATTTCATATTTGGCATAGATTAGGCCATTAATAATTAAATCCTTCATTTTATCACTCTGCGACATATATAAAATGTATCAGAATTAGTAATCAATGCTGAATCTGCAAACGCTACTCTTTCATTTAGTCCATCTTGCTGATAATTGGATGGTTTAACAAGGTTGTCCGCATACACTTTAGTAAACCAATATGGAGGGAATTTTTTATTACTTCCTTTGATTGTTATTCCTGGAATCGGTTTTAATTGTGATCCCCACATTATAGGTCTGTATGTTGTGTCTAGTTTTGGTAGTTTAAGAACTGGTAGTGCAGACCTTGAATTTAATCCTGTAGATGAAGTCTGAGGCAAAGATTCTGCTTCCTGAGGCTGACAGCTGAAGTAATTAGAAAGTAAAAGAAGAAGCGTTGTTGTAATAATTACTGCTGAGAATGAAAGTCTTCTAGCGATTGCATCAGCGTGGTTTAATAAAAAAATTGTTTTCATTGTAAAGAGTTTATATTTAAATAATAATTTCGAAAAATTTCCTTTGGTATTCTAGCTTCTGAAGTTCACGATTGGAGTAGTATTTATTCTTTATGACTGGGTTATACTCACTGATACCATTCTGTTGACAGTAATCCCAAAATCCTTGTTTGATCTTTTCTATATTATCAAGCAATCGCATATAATTTTCTTTTACTATACTTGGCGTAGGCCGGCTTTCTAAATATATTTTGGCTTTTCTAAGTAACTCAAGTTCATTAGAAATCTGAGTTTTCCTGCTGGCTTTAGAACTTGAATATTTATTTAATTTGGATTCAATTAAATTGTCAATATCTGCAATTGTCTTCATCGAGAGATTTATTTAGTTAGCTAAAAATTTGCTTATTAATTATTGTATTCCGATAAGTTATCCTGGGTTTTTGAAGCTTAATAATTTTTGGAATAACTTTAAGTAACAACGGTTCATACTTAAGTTCTGGTTTAATTACTTCGCAAAGTGCTTTTGTGAAAAGTCCTCCATTAGGAGTGTCATATGAATATTGATATTCTTGACACGCAGAAAAGCATATAAGAGGTATTTTATTATCCTTCTGTGAAATTCGACTTTTCTTGAATATAGAATGAGATCTTGAAAGTAAGCTTATGTCTCTTGGGCAGATTTTTTTGTTTAGATCTTTATCAACTTGAGTCAATGTTAAAAATCCTAATCTTTCTGCCCTGGAAATTGTTCCGGAATGACAAGAGTCGACAAAAAGAATTACTTCTTTGTTTATACTTCCGTAAGCGTTAATCATTTTATATATATCATCATCTATAACCTGTCCATCATACAGGCAAAACGTTTCATCAAGACCATCAGTTTCATCTTTGTTTCTGTCCTTAACCTGGCCACCATGACCAGAATAAGTAATTATTAGTTTCTCAGCACTTGTTAGGGTTAAAAATCGTTTTAATAAATCAGTAAAGTTTGCTACAGTAGCTTGTTCATTAGTTAGTTCACAAAAATCAACAATTTCAATTTTCTGTAAAGAAATCAACATATCAAACATTTTCGATGCATCATGTAAGCATCCCTCTAACTTTCCTTCCCAACCTGAATAGTTTTTAGGGTTTACATAATTAAGCGCTATCTGAAGTAATAATACTTTTTTCATAAATTAAGATTAAAATGGTAAAGATTTTTGAATGGTAAAGTCTGTAAACCTAACATTGAACTCGATGAATGTTGAGCAAGAATTATATATAGCCTCGAATTCCTCAAATGTGCAAGGCTCTTTACGAGTTTTATAATGGTTTTCAAAAAACAGCGTTGCACTAATACCTCTCTTGAATTTTTCAGTGATTAAATGTTCCTCCTCATTAAGAACAAACTTATCAATATCAAAAATTTCAACTACTTGTTCAAGCGTATAGAAGTCATTGATATGAAATGTAAAAGGCTCAGTGCTTTTAATTACTACGTTGATTCTGTCTTGTGTGACATCATCCCCAATATCAATATTATAAAATTTGTATCGCTTGCTATATGGATGAGGTTTCTTGTCCATTTTATTTTCTAGAATCCAAGTAACTGTATTTAATTGTAATGAACGCTCTTCTGTAAGTTCTCTAATGTCTTTCTTAGAAAGTTCAACTTCGAATCGGCCAGACTCAACCATATAATTTCTAATTGCGCTTTCAATTAGAATTTCATTACTTGGCTTTGATCCCTTAATTACACGTTCAAGGGCTTTAGTATGTCTGACCTCTGGAGAAAAGTACATTCTATCGTCATCTTTATCGGTCGACATTGAACGCTTTAATAAGTAAGTTAAGAACTTAGGTATTTCATCACATAGTTTTGGAAAGAAGTCAATTACATAATCTTCATCCGGAATAACAGGTACATCAATAGGCCAGAATCGTTGGTCGTGTTTGGTAATAATAGCAAAATCATTAATATTATTAGTAGAAAGTCCAACCTTTAAGAAAGTAGATTGCTCTGATTCCTTGACATGTTTACCATTAACCATATTGGAATCTGAAGTTGTTAGTCCTTTCACCCTTTCCATCGTCTCCCTCTTGTTGAAAAGTGCTTCATCGATTACAACTAGTAATGCATTCATGAAGTATTCTGTAAAGTCACCAGTAAGCATTGCAGGAGGAATTATCTTAGCGTTCTGTTGAAATATCGCACACATCCAACCCCAAAACTTAGTTTTACCAGTTTGATTTTCTGCAGACAGCAAGGAAACAATAGGTAGTGGTTGCTTAGGCATTAGATATAGCAACTGTATGTAATCTAATCCCAATTCATAACCCTTAATAATCTTTCCTTTATATGGTACATCGTGCCCTCCAAAAATGTGTTTTATAAATTTAATCGAGATAGGAATGTCTTCTAATGTTACATCTTCTAAAACTGGCTTATGAGTAAGTTTCATATAGCGGTTATACCAAAGTGTCGTAAAATTATTTTCATCAAGCGAAGGAATATACTGCCTATAGCTTATGTGCCCAGGCTCATTAAAGAAACCATGATAAAAGGGGATGTCGTAAATGATTCTATCAACAACATCTTTTTTCTGCTTTTTAAACATAACTCTGATATCATCTTTCTTCGTAGGTAGTAACGTGTTTTTAATAAATGCTGTTGGTGTTGGCTGCGTAGCCTTCATATAATAGTCAGACATTATCCTTACAAATTGGCTCGATTCGCCACATTGTAGATAAATAATTTCACCTTTATCTACATCATATTGATATACACCATTTCGATATATAAATTCTTCAACTCCAATGTAAAATTCATACTTATCATAAAACTCTTGTGCGAACGCGTGAATACCAAATAGTTGTTGAACATTAGTGTTAGACATATTCGTAACATCATATCGGGTGATATATGTTGTATTTCCTGAGCTGCTGTTGAGTTCTTTGCAAATTTTAATAGATTTGTCTGGCATGCCAAGTAATAAATCATCTATTCCTTTAAATTTAGACTCAGTGTTAATGTGCGCATAATATAACGCACTACACCAATCACGCATCATCGATCTGAAGAGTTTTACAGATGTGTAGAAGTTTGCAGGTCGTTTATATAAATCCTTATCTTGTTCCCATTTAATTGTCATTGCATCTGCATCTTGTAAGCATAGAACTTCTTCAACTTGACATGCATCAATGAATAGTTTTATATCATTGAATACTTCAGTTGCTTCTTTATCCTTCCAAACTGTGATTCCTGGAATACCAATACAAACAAGTCCTTTTTTGCAGGCAACGAAAGCTTTCTTATATCCTTCCGTCAATATTAATCTTCTAACTTTTGTCTTTTTCTTATATAGCTGAACAATTTCTGAGCTTATCCAGGGCCATACACTCTGCCCAACTCTAATACCTTTATATTTTTGTTTTGGATCTGGAGGATCTGCAAGCCTAATAATTTGAATCGGCTTATATTTAATTTTACTTTTTACATCTTCCTTTACATCCATCGTCCGGATGTTGCCATTAAGATCCATTATATTCCAAATAACATTACCATCTTTATCAGATTCTAGTAATGGCTTTTTAAGTTTACTATTTAATTCATCTGGTAATGGATCGAAAAGACCAAAGTCAGTGTTAGGATTAAACCCAATTTCTTGAGTAATTTTTTCGAAATAGATAGTTGTTGTTGACATATTTTATTTAACTCTTACATTCGGCTATTTTTTTTGGTAATGGATTAGAAAACCATAAGGAAACTTTTTGTCCTGGCTGTAGTTTACTGCATTCGGCCTCAAATGATTCACGAGCTTCATCAATACCATATAACACACGTCCACTAATCATGAATCTACCTATCAATCCAATAGAATTATATACTTGATTATCCAGTATATTTAGGATCATAAATTAAGATTTGAGTTCGTGTATAATCTATTTTTTTATTGTAATACTCCTTTAGATGTTCCTTATCATCATTACTGAATGCACTTGAAAGAACTAAGCACTTAAGATGATTCTTAAATGTTTTCAACTTTGCTTTCAATTGATTCAAGTTGTAAATGCTCATAAAAGGTCTTTTGCTTTGCATTTTAATACTTCAGAAATGTTGTATAATTCGTCCACGGTTACGATTGTCTCGTTAAGTAGTATCCTTTTGTATAATTGAATTGAGAGCCCTCTTTTTATAAGTTCTCTTCTTAAAATTTCTGGAGGATTTCTATCTATCAATGCATATTCGGGTTTATTGGAGACTACCCATTTAAGGATGTTGTTTTGATGCTGAGGAGTAACACGTTTGTACTTATCAGTTGGAAGACTCTTATCGTGTCTCAAAGCTCTTGCAATTGCGGACCTACGTCCTGAATCACTCATAATACGTATCTTTTAATGTTGCAAATGTACAGTTAAATGATATATATGTATATAATATTTGCGATTTTTTTTGTCAAATGGCTATATCATTGTATTAACTATTGAAAATCAGGAGTATGGCAAAAACTAAAAAAGAAAGAGTATCAGTTAAAGCTGAAAAGAAAGTAAACATTAAGTATGGACTTGACCTTGGTCAAATGATTCATGAGTATATCAGTAATCATCCTACCTGGACACAAACAGAAATAAGTGATATTATTAAGATTGGGCGTCAGGGAATGAGCCACAGGCTTAGGAATCCTAGCTATGGTACATGTTATGATATCATTGAAATATCTATACTTCTGCAGAAAGACTTTATAACACCAATGTTGGAAGTAATCAAGAATAATGGTGTTTACGAACCCGTCAGATATTCAATCGAAGAGGTGGAACGTTTAAAAGCAGACGTTGCACTGTACAAGGATCTTTATGAGAGACAAAAAAGGGAGGTAGACCTACTGCATAAAGTAGCAGAAGGAAAGAGTTAGTATTTTTAAACGTCAATTTACAAGGAGTTGGTTATAAACAAATCACATTTAATGTTATATATCATATTATAAATTATCGGCAAATAGAATAGCCTGAATAGTTTTCAACTTGGTATTATTGATTAATCTATACCTTTGAGACAAACTTGGAATATGTCAATTCTAACATGGATTAAATCTCTGTTTTTCGGTAAGCCCGAGCAACAGATAAAACCTGTTGAAAAACCTTTAGATTTTTCAATGCCTGATTTTTCAAAAAGTACAAGTTCAAATTCTTCAGGATCGGTCGCCGATAAAACTACAACTGAGAAAATTGATGATCTTGCCGAAAAAGCTGTAGATTTTGCCAAAGGAACTGCTGAGGAGGTTAAAACCCAGGGAAAAGCAATGTGGGAGGCCGTAAAAGACAAGATTGAAGATCTTGATGAAGGAACTAAAGAATTCAGAGAAAATATTAAAAACAAGGCGAATGAAGCTCTCGAGAAAATTGACAAAACCGTGGATGAGGTTTTGGAGAAAGGAAAGCAAATTGATGAAAAGGAAGCAGAGCTTGATTCCGATAAAGATGGAATAGCCGATAAAAGAATCGATTTTGGAAAGACTATTGAGGAAAAACATGGTGGTTTTTTTGAAAAAGCCGAAAAATGGCTGGATAAGAACGAGAAAATAACGCCTCATACTGAGGTAAATGACGATGCGGGTAATGAAACTCCAAAAGATAAGCCTACATTGGAACTTCCTAAGGAATAATTGAGTTATACATACTTTAAATAATTAAACAATGTCAGGAATTAAAAACTTTTTCAACAAGCTATTAAGCAAAACAAAAGAAGAAGCAACAGAACTTGCAGAAAAAACAAGTAAACTCGCCGCTGAAGCTAAAGAAGAACTAAAAGAAGCGACTGCTGAACTCAGAGAAGAAGCTTCTGAAGCAATGCATAAAGCAAAAGAATTTGGTGCAAGTGCAGTTAAAGAAGCCAAAGAAGCAGCTGCAGAACTTAAGGAAGAAGCACAGGAAAGTCTTGTAAAAGCAAAAGCATTTGGTTCTGAGGTCGTTTCTGATGTAAAAGAATTAAGCAACGAAGCAATTGCTGAAGCCAAAGAAACTTTTCAACAAATCAAAGAATCTGACCTGGTTAAAAAGGCTGGAGATATTGTAGATGATGTTGTAGATAAAGTTGAAGAAACCGGAAAGTCTGCATTCGATAAAGCAAAAGATGTTCTCGACACGAATGATGCTAAAGTTGAGGATAATAACAAACCGGTTTAAATCACAATAGGGTATTCCCCTACCCTTTTTCTGGTGATGTAATTATTCCAAGTTCAACTGCTTTGCTTATCATGAATTCATAAGCAGAGTTATAGTCATTGGGAATTTCTCCTTCAAGTATTGCATCCTTTATTGCATTTTTAATGATGCCAATTTGGGGAGATGGTTTAAGTTTTAATATCTCCATGATTTGTTCTCCAGTGATTGGTGGTTGCCAATTTTTAATTCGATCATTTTCTTCAACTTCCTGAAGCTTTTGTCTGACGATATTGTAGTTTTCTAGGTATTTTTTTACCTTATCCGGGTTTTTAGATGTGATATCGGCTTCACAAAGTAATAATAAATCATCGAGGTCTTCACCTGCTTCAAATAATAACCTTCGCAGTGCAGAGTCAGTTATTTCTTCCTGGGTTAATGCTATAGGACGCAAATGAAGTCTAACAAGTTTTTGCACATACTTCATCTTGTGATCAAGTGGAAGTCTCATCTGTTTGAAAATTCTTGGAACCATCGCTGCTCCTAAGGCTTCATGTCCATGAAATGTCCAACCAATGCCGGGAATATATTTTTTAGTCTGTGGCTTTGCAATATCATGAAGAATTGCTGACCAAAGTAACCAAAGGTTATTGGTCTTCATTGCAAGATTGTCTACAACCTGAAGCGTGTGATAGAAATTATCTTTATGTGATTTTCCTTCCTGATGTTCAACGCCGTGAAGTAAACAAAACTCAGGAAATATTATAGGTAAAATCCCTGATTGAAATAACAATTTAAATCCGTGAGATGGAATTGGACTTAATATAATTTTTTCAAGTTCGTTACTAATTCGTTCTTTAGAGACAATTCTAATACGGTCTTTGTTATTTACAATTCCTTTCCATGTGGTATCATCAATATCATAGTCTAATTGTGATGAGAAGCGAATTGCCCGCATCATTCTCAATGGATCATCTGAAAATGTAATATCCGGATCATTATGTGTACGGATTATTTTTTTATTTAAATCCTGCAGTCCTTCGAATGGATCAACAAGTTCACCAAAGTTTTCTTTATTAAGACTTATTGAAATTGCATTAATTGAAAAATCTCTACGCAATTGATCATCTTGTAGACTCCCGGGAATAACATTTGGCTTTCTTGAATCTTCGAGGTAAGATTCTTTTCTTGCTCCAACAAATTCTATATCAAGATCTCTGTGACGAATCATTGCAGTTCCGAATCGTTGAAAGAAATTAACCTGTGGAATAGGTCTAAAACTTGCTGCAACTTCATGAGCAAGTGTTATTGCATCACCTACGCAAACTATATCAATGTCTTTTGATGGTCGCCCGATTAATTTATCGCGAACATAGCCACCAATAGCATAAACCGGATAATTTAATTTCTGAGCAGCATCAGAAACAATTTCAAAAATTTTTTTCTCTGAAGAATTGAGATCAAACAGCAGACCTTTCATTTAAGCCGTTTGTAGAATTGGTTCATTAGAATACTCTATGCTAATTCTTTCCAGAATTTCGTAGAGTATGGAAGGATCATATTCCGTTACAAGAAGTGCTCTGAAATCTTTAATGCCTGGCAGGCCTCGAAAATAATTTGCATAATGTCTTCTCATTTCAACGACTCCTAGTTTCTCACCTTTCCATTCAATAGACTTTGATAAATGTTGCTTTGCAGCATTTACTCTTTCTTCTAAAGTGGGTGGTGCTAATTTTTCACCGGTTGCAAAATAATGTTTAATCTCTCTGAAGATCCATGGATAGCCAATGCTTGCTCGTCCAATCATTATTCCATCAACTTTGTATTTATTTTTAAATTCCAATGCTTTTTCCGGAGAATCAATATCTCCATTTCCAAATATTGGAATTTTTATTCTGGGATTCTCTTTCACTTTTTTAATCCATTCCCAATTTGAATGGCCTTTATACATTTGCGCACGAGTTCGTGCATGAATACTCAAAGCTTTTATTCCAATATCTTGCAATCGTTCAGCAACTTCTTCAATATATATAGAGTTCTCATCCCATCCTAACCGTGTCTTAACAGTAACAGGAAGAGAAGTGGATTTTACAACTGCTTCCGTAAGCGAAACCATTTTTGGAACATCTTTTAGAATTCCTGCTCCGGCCATTTTGCAAACAACTTTTTGAACTGGACAACCATAATTAATATCTAGTATTTCCGGATTCGCACGTTCAACAATTTCTGCTGCTTTCATCATTGAACTATACTCTGCACCAAAAATTTGAACCCCTATTGGTCTTTCCTCATCATAGATATCAAGTTTTTGAAGACTTTTTTCTGCATCGCGAATTAATCCTTCAACAGAAATAAATTCAGTATATAATAGGTCACATCCCTGTTGCTTGCATAGTGCTCTGAATGGAGGATCACTAACATCTTCCATTGGTGCCAGAAGAAGCGGAAACTCCGGCAATTGAACTGGGCCTATTTGTACCTTATTCATTGAAGCGCAAAGTTAGAAAGAAAATAAGAATTCTTATGAAAACGAGCAATATGATGTGTTAACAATTTGCATTTGTTCTGAGATGTACGAATATCACGTTTATAATTAAACATGCTTTTGTTGTTAATACTTTAAAGCATTGAGGAAAATTAAGTAGATACTTCAAAAACCTGACCTATCCTAATCAAAAGAAAAATCAACTACAATTGTCAAGGGTTTTAGAGAAAAAATTATAGTGTAATTCACTTTTTCTATACGTAAATGACATTTTGATAACTTATCCTCATAATTGATTGTATTCACTAATTTTATGTGAAGTTGTACTTTTGCAACGAAATGGCATCCGAAATTTATATAGTGCATAAACCTTATGGATATCTGTCTCAATTTACACAAGAGCAAGAAGGTGATCTGACGCTTGCAGAATTGGTGAAAGTTGGTAAAGATGTTTATCCTGTCGGAAGACTGGACAAAGACAGTGAAGGATTACTTGTTTTAACAAATGATAAAACTCTGAATGCTGCTTTATTAAATCCTGAAAAGCACATACTTAAAACGTATTGGGTACAGGTTGAAGGCGATATTTCAAAAGATGCAATATCACAACTATCAACTGGAGTAACTATTGCAATAAATAAATCCAATTATTTTACTAAAAAAGCAGAAGTTAAAAACGCAAGTCATTATGTCCAAATTTCTGATAGAAACCCGCCTATTAGATACAGAAAAAATATTGTTACGAGTTGGATTGAAATTACAATTATTGAAGGTAAGAACAGACAAGTTCGAAAGATGTGCGCCAAAGTAGGCTTCCCTGCTTTGCGCGTAATTAGAATTGCGATAGGGAAATACAGAGTTGAGAATTTTGATTGGGGAAAATTATTTAAAATTACAAAAGAACAGATTTTATAAGCTATAACATTTTTTTAAGAAAAATTTCTTAACTTTAAATATGCTCTTTATAGGTAACTATTAACTCTTGGTCGGTGAAGAGTGTTCACTGATAGAATTTAAAGCGGGTCTACGCTTCCTTTCATTATCTTTGAGCCCGAATAAAAAAATAATCTTTATGTGGCTTTTGATTTATGTCATTCTTGGGTATTTACTTCTCTGTTTGACCTTAAGTTGGGTATTTCCCAAAATGGGTATTTCTTCATCAAAAGCATGGATTCCTGGGATTAATATAAAAGAATGGGCAATTGCTGTAGGACACTCTAAAAATCATTGGCTATGGGTCTTTTTTCCTTTGGTTAATTTATTTATTCTTGCAGGATTGTCTGTGGATTTAGTTCGATCTTTTGGCAAAATGAAGTTCTGGCATTCAGCACTTGCGGTCATTTATCCACCAGCGATATTTGGAATGATTGGTAAAAATCCTGAAGACAGGTGGATTGAACCGGCTTATACTCATGAATCCAAATTTATGGAGCAATTACACGCTGCACGAAAAGCCAAGGACAATAAACAAATTGAAAAATTAAATAAGAATAGTCGGTACAGCAAGTCAATTGGAAGAGAATGGACTGAATCAATAGTATTCGCAGTATTTGCAGCGTCTTTATTACGAATGTTTTTGTTAGAAGCATTTATAATACCGACTCCGAGTATGGAGGGAACTTTAAAAGTTGGTGACTTTTTATTAGTGAGTAAGGTTCACTATGGAATAAGAACTCCAATGACAGTTGCGATGTGGCCTTTGCTTCATAATACAGTACCAAAAGTTGGAACTGAATCATATTTTAGTAAACCCAGTCTGCCCTATTATAGATTGCCAAAAATCACTGAAGTTAAACGTTTTGATCCATTTGTTTTTAATTGGCCGGTTGGAGATTCTGTTTATTTAAATGATGATAGATCCTGGACAGCTCATCAAGTAAATACACAAGGCAGAGCAAATACTGAAACATTAGGTTCTGAATTACGTGTTAGACCTCTGGATAAAAAAGACCATTACATTAAGCGTTGTGTTGGAATTCCAAATGATATTATTGAAATTAAAGATCGACAACTTTATGTAAATGGCGCAATAGCGTCAAATCCAAAGCATCTTGAATATGGCTATTTCTTTAAAGGAAGAACACCCTTAGAATATAGTTTGGCTAAATACATGGACAAGATAGGCGTAAATCTAAAATATATGAATTATCAGGCAGATGCTGGTGTTTGGATTTGTTTTCTAGATGAAGAGCAACTTAATAGTCTTAAAAGTTTTAGGCCACAATTAGAATTTATACCGTATAAGACATCACCTGCGTCGACAGCAGGATTTGTTTTTCCATATGATAATTCAAGTTGGAGTTTTGACAATTACGGACCGGTATGGATTCCTAAAAAAGATACCACTATTAATATCAATCTTCAAAACCTGAGTTTATACAGTAGAATTATTACTGTTTATGAAAATAATAAATTGGAAGTAAAGGATTCATCAATTTATATTAATGGTGTTGTTGCTTCAAGCTATACTTTTAAACAAGATTATTATTGGGCAATGGGAGATAACCGACATAATTCAGAAGATTCGAGAGCCTGGGGTTTTGTGCCGGCGGATCATATAGTTGGTAAACCAATATTGATTTGGATGAGTCTTAAAAATGCAAGCCTTCGCGATGGTATAAACTTTAATAGAATATTTAGTTCTCCAAATAAATTTTAATGTATGAGAATTATATTCATTTGGTGGTTCGCCGTTTTGCCTATTTTCATTTTTTCTCAACCGCTCCCAACGACCAATTTATATAGTTTAGTTCTGCAAAGCGATAAAAACTTTGTTATTGAAAACGTTGAGTTTCTCAATTCCTTCAATTTTAAGTCTTATAATAATCAACCTTATTTTATTAATGATGATGAAATTGTATGTACTATAAAAACCAACACTTCTTCAAGTACAGATATTTACAGATTAAATCTAAAGGATAAAACGTATACAAATCTAATTTCCAATTCAGGTAATGACTACAGTCCCAGATTACACCCGGAAATTAAGAATGGAATTACCTGTGTTCATGTTCCTGAAAACGATACAACGCAATACCTTGTGGTATATAACGAACATCCTTACGAAAATTATACAACTTTATTACAAAATCCAGGTCAGGTAGGATATTATAGATTTTATAAAGAAAAAATATGGGTTTGTTTTTTAGTAGATCAACCCTATAACCTGTTAGCAATTATTGGGCCTGATTCGAAAAAAATATTTGCATCAGAAATAGGTAGAACATTTGAAGTTGTAAATGAGCAAATATATTTTGTTCATAAAATTCTAAAAGATGAATGGATATTAAAATCATATGATGTTGAATCTGAAAAAATGAATCGGATAGCAAATATGCCTGCCGGGTCAGAAGATTTTGTAATTTTAGATAATGGTGACATTTTATGCTCTGCCGGAGGCACTATTTTAAAATTGAATAAAAGTCGTGATGTTTGGGAGCTTGTATTTGATTTATCGGGATTCGGACTTAATCATATTGGACGTTTTTCAATTCGAACAAACAGACTTGTACTGGTGAATGAGATAAAATAATTCTCATGGTTTCTAAAGATCAACTGGGTCGAACACTATATTTTGAAAATTTTCCACAGAGAATCATTTCAACCGTTCCTTCGGTTTCTGAATTGCTTTACGATCTCGGACTAGAGCAAAAAGTTGTTGGAATTACGAAGTTTTGTATACATCCGGCGCATTGGTTAAGTCAAAAAAAAATCATTGGTGGAACCAAAAATTTGAGATTCGATGCAATTGAAAGTTTATCGCCCGATCTTATTATTGCGAATAAAGAAGAAAACACTGAAGCCGAGATTCATTATTTAATGTCAAAACATAAAGTGTGGGTCAGTGATATAAATAATCTTATTGAAGCCGAAGAGTTTATTTTGGAAATGGGTAGAATTCTTGATTCAAAACTGAATTCCGATTTGCTCTTTAGTACTATTCAAAAGTCCAGACAATCCTTTCAAAAATTAGTAAGCGATGTAACAAAAGAGATTCGGGTTTGTTATCTTATCTGGCGAAACCCTTATATGGCAGTTGGTGCTGAAACTTATATTCATTCTATGATTAAAGAATGCGGATTCATTAACGTATTTGAAGACAAAAATCGATATCCGGAGGTTACACTTGAAGACATACTTGAGAGAAACCCGGATTGGGTATTTTTATCTTCGGAACCCTACCCTTTCAAGGAAATCCATTTGAATGAATTTGGAAGATTAAAAGCAATTTTAGTGGATGGTGAAGCGTTTAGCTGGTACGGTAGCCATATTATCCGATCTTTTTATTATTTTTGTAATTTAGTTCCACAATTAACATGAGAAAGGCATTATTCATTACTTTTTTACTTTACGCAGGATCAATTTTTGCATCTTCCGGGATAATTTCACATGAATACATTGTCAAGTTAAGGGAGCATTTCTCAATCAAAGATTTAGCATCAACAAGCGCACACTTAAATATTGCAATATCAGTTTTAAATCAGGAACAAAGAATATTTCTTTTTATTTTCGATACATCCAAAACGAAAAGTGAAGAAGTTCATATTTTAAATGGTTTACAATTTATAACCAGCTATCACAGCAATCAGAAGCTTGTTGAAAGAACCTGTAAACCCAATGATCCATTTTTTAATCAACAATGGAACATGTCATTTATGGGATTTGAAGAAATATGGTGTTTTGATAACAATGGAATTACACCATTAGGTGATACAATTGTAATTGGAATTATTGATCAAGGATGCAATTGTGATATCACTGATATTCATTCGAATCTATTTATCAATTATAACGAAATTCCCAATAACAAAATTGATGATGATAGTAATGGGTACATTGATGATTATCGAGGATTTAATGCTGTTTCAGGAAAAGATGACAAACATCCCAAGGACAATCATGGCACAAATATTCTGAGTATAGCTGGCGCTAAAGGAAATAATGAAAAATTTATATCTGGTGCGGCACAGAATATTAAAATGCTCATGTGTTCCGCAACATCTGAAGCCGATGCAATTGAGTGCTATACTTATTTTATAAAAATGAAACAAGCTTACTTTGCTTCTAAAGGAGGTGCTTACATTGTATCATCAACTACTTCGCTAGGGCTGCCAAGAGCTTTTCCGGAAGACCATAATGACTGGTGTGATCTGTATGATGTATTGGGCAGCAATGGAATTCTAAATGTCTGTGCTACGGATAACGAAGATGAAAATATTGATGAATATGGTGACATTCCAGGACTCTGTACGAGTGAATATCTGATAGTTGTTACAAATACGGACAGATCTGATTCACGCGCTGTCGCAGCATTTAGTAAAATAAATGTGGATATTGCAGCCAGTGGTGAACAAGTGCCTGTAATAAATCAAGACTCTTCTGTTTCTAATTCAAGTGGTTGTTCTCTTTCGGCCCCACAGGTAGGTGCCGGGTCTGCTTATTTGCATCAGTTTTGTGAAAAGTATGCAAAATTTTGTAAAACTTCTCCCGGACAATCAGCCCTTTTAATGAAGAGTTTCATTTATAATGGAAGTAAGGCGATCTCGAGTCTTTCTTCAGAAATTAGTACGGGTAAAAGATTTGATGTGAATGGTTCTTTTCTAAAATTATTAGAGTATTGCGAAGTTCTTTCAAGCGAAAATGATCTAATCGTTTACAATGATCCATCCTATTCCGGTGAACTAAAGTACGATGTGAAACTAACTAAATACGGTCCTTTTGAGTTAAACCTTTATAATTCAAATGGGCAGCATATCTATCGCAAGTCCGGGAATTATACAGGTCAGGATAGAGACATTAAAGCGCAGCTGTTAAATACTAAATCCCTTAGTTCCGGACTGTATATACTCACTTTAAGGGTCGGCGATAATCTCATTTCGCGTAAATTTGTTACTATTCACTAAGTGATTATAGAGTAAATAAGGCGTTAATTAAATCTTAGTACTTGAAAATCAATAGGTTGGGAAGATAATTTTTCCTCAATCTTTGTTTTATAATTTGACTACATCGCTGTATCTTTGCGCCCTTGAATTAAATGGCTCCGTAGCTCAACTGAATAGAGCACTTGACTACGGATCAAGAGGTTTAAGGTTTGAATCCTTACGGAGTCACAAATTAACAAAAGAAAGCAAGATTTAAGAATATGTCAAAAGTTTGCGAATTAACAGGAACCAGACCCTTGTACGGAAACAAGGTGTCTCACTCAAATCATAAGACTAGAAGAAGGTTTAATCCAAATCTTCAGAAGAAGTCGTTTTTTGTACCTGAGACTGGGGAATGGGTTGAGATGAAAATCACAACGAAAGCGTTAAGGACAATAAACAAGTTGGGCCTTTACGACTACATGAAAAAACTTGAAAAGAAAGCTAAATCCATATAAGATTTAAAATTTAAGCATCATGGCTAAAAAGAGCAAAGACAGCAGATCTCAGATAATTTTGGAATGTACAGAGCATAAAGCGTCTGGATTGCCTGGAACATCAAGATATATTACTGAAAAAAATCGTAAGAATACTCCAGACAGACTTGAGTTGAAGAAATTCAACCCTATCATGAAGAAATATACTGTTCACAAAGAAATAAAGTAAAATGGCTAAAATATCTAAAAACGCGAAAGTTGCACAACGTGCTGCTAACCTTGGTTCCGGAAGGGACTTTGTTAAAGTTATTAAGTCTATTAAAGACCCAGTTTCCGGTAAATATACTTTTAAGGAAATGATAGTACACAAAGACAAGGTCAAAGAATTCTTTGAGCAGAGCAAATAAATATTACTAACTTACAAGTTAAATGAGAGGTTTCGCACGAGGTCTCTCATTTTTTGTTTATATCTAATCTCATGAGTTTTTTTGATAAGTTATTACATCCGGAGCGAAAAGAAGTCCTTGATCAAGGATTGAGAAATACTAAAAAAGGTTTTTTTGAAAAAATAGGAAAAGTGATTGCGGGTAAATCCAAAGTCGACGAAGAGATACTTGATGAATTAGAACACATTTTAATTTCTTCAGATGTAGGACTGGAAACCACTGTGAAAATTATTGATAGGCTTTCGAAGCGCGTTGCTCAGGATAAGTATCTTAATTCTGAAGAATTATCGGGATTATTAAAAGATGAGATAAGTAAACTACTAACGGAAAATAACACTGTTGATGTACCGGATTTTTATGTTGGTTCTCAAAAGCCATATATAATTCTCGTTGTTGGTGTTAACGGAGTTGGGAAAACAACGTCTATTGGAAAGTTAGCGTATCAATTTTCACTTAAGAATAAGAAAGTATTAATTGCAGCCGGAGATACTTTTCGAGCAGCTGCTGAAGATCAACTAAAAATATGGTCAACTCGTGTAGGCTGCGAATTCTTTTCGAAAGGTATGGGTGCAGATCCTTCTGCTGTCGCGTTTGAAGCTACACAATATGCAATAAAAAATAATATTGATGTGGCAATCATTGATACTGCCGGAAGATTGCATACAAAGATTAATCTTATGAACGAATTGTCTAAAATCGAAAGATCAATTCATAAAGCTTTACCGGATGCTCCTCACGAAGTATTGCAAGTTCTGGATGCAACAACCGGACAGAATGCAATAGAACAATGTAGGCAGTTTTCAGAAGTTTCTAAAGTAACAGGATTGATTCTAACGAAATTGGATGGAACAGCCAAAGGAGGAGTTGTGTTTGGAATTTCAGATCAATTTAAAATTCCTATCAGGTATTTAGGTTTGGGAGAGAGAATCGATCAATTGCAGGTATTCAATAGATTAGAATTTATTGATTCTTTCTTTAAAAAATAATCTATCACTTTTCTTATTCATTTGAAACTTATATCCGGTTAAGACTAGAAAGGCAATTGAGATTTCTATTTTAATAAGCTGAATCAGTCTAAAGTTCTACCCTTCTTTTCTTCTATGTTATTGATGTAATTCTTATTTTACGCATTGGCTTCATTACCAGTTATCCTAAGTATTAAGCATTTCAAGAGCTGATTAAAAATTGCTATTGTCAATTTAATTTTTATTTTTGCTATTAGTATTAAGCCAACCTTTAGCTAATATTTTACGTCTTCAAACAGTCAAATCAGAAAAATTATAGTAGATGAATTATAAATTGTACCCTTTTTTTATAATACTAGCAGGTTTTATCCTAATATCAAATTCCGGAAACCCGCCTAACGGGAATACCGGTGCTCCCGGAGATGGGATCTGCACGAATTGTCATGGTGGTAGTTCCGGTGGATTGGACGGAAATGTAAGTATCACTGGCTTGCCTACCAGCCTAATGGCTAATACTAAATATGTTATCACGGTTACCGTAGAAAATCTTTCTACAGCATCTAAAGGTGGTTTCCAGATTGTTGCGCTTGATCAAAATAATACTAACGCAGGAACTTTTTCAAACCCTGGAGGAAGCTCGACTATTCAAACCGGTGGAAGCAGAACTTACTTCGAGCATAATCCTGCGAAATCCTTCGGAGGTCCTGGAACAGTTACATATACAGTTGATTGGACTTCTCCTTCAATCAGTACAGGACAGATGATTACCATGTATGGAGCATCTATTCTTACAAATGGAAGTGGAAATAATTCAGGTGATTTACTCAAAACAACTGAAACTTCCGGCAATATGCCCGGGCCGGCACCATTAGTAGCTTCAATATCAGCTTTTAAGAATGTCACATGTAACGGAGGCTCTGATGGAAGTATTACTGTGACTGTAACTGGCGGGATTCCTCCTTATACTTATTTATGGAGTGATGGTCAGACGACAGCAACAGCAGTTGGCTTGGATGCTAAAATGCATACTGTTGTTGTTACCGATAATGCTGCTACGATGGCATCTTCCGGAAAGTTATTAACTGAACCTCCTGCTATTAGTATTGCGTCCACTGGTAAAAAAGTATTAAATTGTAACGGAGATAAAGATGGCAATTTAAATGTAAATAGTAGCGGAGGCACTGGTACGCATAGTTATAAATGGAATACAGGAGCAACTACAAAACAAATCTTTAATTTAGGTGCCAATGACTACACTGTTACAGTTACAGATGGAAGCAATTGTTCTGTAGAACAAGTTATTACTGTAACGCAACCTGATATTATTGACATAAAAATCAAAAATGTTATTAAGCCAATGTGTTTTTCTGATCCATCAGGATCATGCGAAGCAGAAGCTATGGGAGGGACTGGATTATTAAAGTATAAATGGTCTAGTGGAGAAACAACAGTTATGATTGACGAAAAGAAGCCTGGAACATATACAGTTTCTGTAACAGATGCTAACAATTGTGTTAAGTCTAAATCTATTGTTATTGAAACCAGTGATATTACTAAACCCGTACTATCAGTTCAGCAGGATACCTTTAGTTATCGTTGCAGCTATGTTGCTGTTGCACCTAAAGCAACTGATAATTGCGGAGTTAAAGAATTGAAACAATTAGAAGGTACTGCAGTTGGAGATACATTCAAAACCGGAATAACAAAAATGCGTTTTATTGCAATCGATAGCAGTAATAATGAAACTGAATTATCTTATAACGTTGAAATCAGGAATCCTATAAAACTTCATGTAGATACTTTTTTATATGATTCTTGTTATGGGGATATTAATTTTATTCAATTCAGAATGGAGAATATTTCAAATTTCTACTATGAATTATTATTCAATAAACTAAAAATTTCAAGATATGATACAGCATTTATTTTATCGAACAAGAACCATAAGTTTTCCGATACTCTTATAAGTTTGAGAGATTCGTTTCAATGCAAAGTGGATACAGTATTAAAATTTGATACAGCGCGTGCCGATTATTTGACATTGCAAAATTTGTCAATAAAGGATGCTAGTGACTGTAAGATTAGTGATGGATCGATTGAAATTGTTATTAATGGAAAAGTGAAGTCGTTTAGGTGGTTAGATGATAAAGGAAATATGATCAATAACCAAACTGGTAAAGACCTCGCTGCAGGAAAATATTATTATGAAGCTTCATCTGGAGAGCCTAATGATAGTACCGCATGTCTAAGTACTTTTGGGCCATTTGAGGTTAAATGCACAACAGGATCTACTGAAGGAATCTTGTCAAAACTATCAGTGTATCCTAATCCTGCGCAGGACAAACTCTTTATTGGAAATAGTAACGAACTTGACTTGCATGTAGAAATTTATACTTCTACCGGAAATAAGGTTAAGAGTCTGGTTTCTAAGGCGTCAAAAGTTGAAATTGAACTTAATAACCTCGTTGAAGGATTTTACTTTGTAGAGATAAAATCCAACCTTAATAAACGAAGGACTAAAATATTTATCGTAAGATAATTTATCTTTAATTATAATTTTGCGCAAATCGGAAGCAATTCTGGTTTGCGCATTTTTTTTTAAAGCATTTATCAGATTTGAGTAGTTTGAATAAGTTTCAAATACTTAATAATGCGCAATTAGTATTTAAGTCCAAGTTTTTTGTAAATAAAACTTAATAACCATGCAGGACCGATCAACAAGTATTGGATGTCTTGCAAAAATGAAGGCTTCTTTCCTTCAATCTTATGTCCAATAAATTGTCCAATCCAGGCTATAATAAAAATTAGCAACAATACAATCCATGTTGAATAGCTGTTATGGATACAAATTTCATTCAATTTTACATTACAATATACTATTGCACCAAAAACAAGAATAAATCCAATCATTAACATACGGGAAACGCTAAAATAATAAATCGAAGCTAAAAACATTATTATAGTACCCCAATTCAGCCAAGAATTTTCTTCTACAATAAAAGGTACAGGAATTAACATTAATAGTCCTACTAGACTGAATAAGATTGCTGGAATGCAAAACCAATGAATTAGCTTATTAGTAACATTTTGATGGCTTTCGCCGTACGTATTGAAAAGGTAATCAATTTTCCTCATTCTTAATAAATTGTTTTCAAATCTACTAAGAGTTTACGAATTACAAGATATTAAAATAAATTTAATGCTTGTGGGTGATAATAAAGTTGAAATTGATATTAGTCAGCTCTGGGTTTGCACTCTCTTGCTATAGTGCAATCACTTTCCAAAAGAATCCTTCAGTGTAATCGTCCTGTTGAATATCAGGTTTTCATGGGTTGAATTCTTATCTAGATAAAAATACCCTTTTCGCATAAACTGATATCTGGTTCCTGGGTCTGCCGATTTCATTTTACTTTCAAGCTTGGCGTTAGTTAATTCCTGAAAAGAATCTTTATTCAGTATTGAATGTACGTTTTCATAATTAGCAGGATCAGGAACACTAAATAATTTATCGTAAAGGCGAACAGTTGCAGTAATGCAATGATTTGCTTCCACCCAATGTATGACAGATTTTGGTTTAAGGCCTGAAGTATCTGATCCGCTGCGGCTATTTGTAATGTATGAACAAATCAATTGATGAATTGAGCCGTCTTCATGCTTTATTACTTGTTCACATCTAATAATGTAAGCAGCTTTTAATCTTACAATATTTCCCGGACTAAGTCTGAAGAAATCTTTAACTGGCTCCTCCATAAAATCCTCTCTTTCAATAAATATCTCCTTGCTAAAAGGAATATTTCTTTTTCCGGTTTCAGGATCTTCAGGGTTATTTTCGACTTCCATCCATTCTATTTCATGCGGATAATTATTGATTGTGATCCGCAAAGGATCTAAAACAGCCATCGTGCGAATTGCAATTTTATTTAAATTCGCTCGAACAATGTTATCAAATTTGCTCAATTCAATAACATTTTCTCTTCTGGCAATTCCAACTGCCGTTGCAAATTCACGTAAGGCTTCAGGTGTTATTCCTCTTCTTCTTATAGCTGATATGGTTGGCATTCTTGGATCATCCCATCCATCTACCATTTTCTCATTCACAAGTTGAAGTAACTTTCTTTTGCTCATCAAGGTATATTCTAGATTCAGTCGAGCAAATTCAATCTGACGAGATGGAAATATTTCAAGATTTTCTATAAACCAATTGTATAAGGGTCTATGATTTTCAAATTCTAAGGTACAAATTGAATGTGTAATTCCTTCTATAGAATCAGATTGTCCATGTGCAAAATCATACGTAGGATAAATACACCATTTAGTTCCGGTTCTGTGATGGGAACTGAATAAAATTCTGTACATAATAGGATCCCGAAGATGCATATTCGGAGAACTCATATCCAATTTCGCGCGAAGCACTCTTTCACCTTCTTTGTCTTTTCCATTTTTCATTCCTTCAAAGAGTTCAAGATTTTCCTCAATACTCCTATTCCGAAAAGGACTGAGTGATCCTGGTGAGGTTGGAATTCCTCTCATCTTACTTATTTCTTCCGCACTCGAATCATCAACATATGCAAGCCCGGCACGTATAAGTTGAATTGCATATTCATACAATTGCTGAAAATAATCTGAGGCATAATACTCACGATCTTCCCAGTCAAATCCCAGCCAATGAATATCTTCTTTTATTGCGTCAACATATTCAACATCTTCTGCAGCTGGATTCGTATCATCAAATCTTAGGTTTGTCTTCCCGTTATATTGTTGTGCCAAACCAAAGTTTAAACAAATCGATTTCGCATGACCTAAATGAAGATATCCATTTGGCTCTGGAGGGAAACGTGTGTGTATTCGACCATTATGTTTATTATTGCGAATGTCTTCCTCAATAATTTCTTCAATAAAGTTTCGATTTTTTATCTCGCTCATACTTTCTCTTACATTCTGGTTGGCATTTCAATACCTAGGCAACTCATGCCATGATGTAAATGCAATCCAATTGTTTTGCATAAATTTAATCTAATATTAATCAATTCTATATTCTCAGCATTTAAGATTCTATAATCATTATAGTATTTATGGAAATCTTTCGCCAATTGATATAAATAATTTGCAAGATGTGCAGGATCCAATTGATTGCCAGCTTCATGAAGAATATCGGGATACTCCAGGCAGGAATTAATTAGTGATTTCTCGGAGTCATTTATATCTATAATGTTAATTTCCGAAATTTCCGAAATTTCAGAAACTTTTCTTCGCAATATAGACTGAATTCGTACATAAGCATTCACTATATAGGGTCCTGTATGTCCTTGCATGTCAACAGATTCCTCTGGATTGAAAATCATTCTTTTCTTCGCCTGTACTTTTAAAATAAAATACTTTAAAGCGGACATCCCAATCTGATGTATAATTACACTTACTTCATTTTTGGAAAGACCAGATAATTCACCTCTTTCTTCAGCATTTTTAGCAGCAACATCAAATACTTCCTGTATCAGGTCATCGGCATCTACTACCGTTCCTTCACGAGATTTCATTCTTCCAGACGGAAGTTCAACCATACCATAATTAAGATGATGAATGCCTTGTGAATACGGAAGTTGAAGCTTTTTTAATGTTTCTGTTAGTACTTTAAAGTGATAATCTTGCTCATCTGCTACAACATAAATGTACTTATCTGCATGATATTGTTTATCTCGAAGATTAATTGTGCCTAAGTCTTGTGTTATATAAACAGAAGTGCCATCAGATCGTAAGACTATCTTTCGATCCAATCCAACATCTGTAAGATCAATCCATACTGAATTATCTGCTTCTTTTGTAAAGACATTCTTTTTTAATCCTTCTTCAATAATATCTTTTCCAAGTAAATACGTTTGGGATTCATAAAAATAAGAATCAAACTTTACATCTAATTTCTTAAAACTTTCTTCAAATCCGTTATAAACCCATTCGTTCATTTTTTGCCATAGCTGTAATGTTTCAGGATCAGAAGATTCCCATTTTAAAAGCATTTCTTTAGCTTGAATGCCTAAGGAACTTTTTGTATTAAAGTAATCATTTTTATAACGTTTGAAAAAGTCATCACTAGCCTCCCCTTCTTTCTTTAAATTATAATAGCTGCCACTTCCTTCTTCACTGTTTTGCCATTGCGCATATTCTTCCCGAAATTTGACTTCAAACAATACATAATAATCTCCAACAAAGTGGTCACTTTTTATACCCGTAGATTCCGGAGTTTTGCCGTCAGAGTATAACTTCCATGCAAGCATACTTTTGCAAATAGCAATTCCTCTGTCATTTATTACCTGAGTTGTATTTACAGTATGACCTGACTCGCTAAGAATTTTGTAAACCGACCAACCAATTAATATATTTCTAATATGCCCTAAGTGCAAAGGCTTGTTGGTATTCGGTGAGCAATATTCTACCAAATACTTTAAGGGCTTATTTGTTTTTATTCTGGAAGTTATACTTTGATTGGAAATTTCCGAGAGTTTGTTAATCCAGAAATGATTATTTAAACTCATATTAAGGAACCCCTTAATAATATTATATTTATCAATTATTCCTGTTTGAATCAGAGCATTCCCGATTGAATTTCCTATATCATCTGGCGACTTACCCAATGATTTTACCCACGGAAATAATACCAATGTAAAGTCACCTTCAAATTCTTTTTTGCAGGTAGAAATCGTTAATTCTTCAATCGTAATTGATTTGTCAAATTGAGAAGAAAAGACAAGAATTAACTTATCGTATAAATCGTGCAAATAATCCTGCATACTTAATCATCTAATTTAAGTACATCTAGGAAGGCTTTTTGCGGAACGTCTACAGTTCCAATCTGACGCATTTTTTTCTTGCCTTCTTTTTGTTTTTCCAGGAGCTTTCTTTTACGGCTTATATCACCTCCGTAACATTTGGCTGTTACATCTTTTCGTAACGCTGAAATTGTTTCTCTTGCAATAATTTTTCCACCAATTGCAGCCTGGATCGCAATAACAAACTGATGTTGAGGAAGAATTTCTTTAAGCTTTTTACACATTTTTCTTCCTACCGATTCTGCCTTGCTTCTATGAACTAATGCAGTTAATGCATCAACACTCTCACCATTTAGTTTGATATCTAATTTTATAAGATCCGATTTTCTGTAATCCAATGGATGATAATCAAAGGAAGCGTAACCCCGTGTAGTTGATTTTAGTCTGTCATAAAAGTCAAAAACAATTTCTGCTAAAGGAAGACTGAATGTAAGTTCAACTCTGTCTGTTGTTAGATAATGCTGCTTTTCAAGACTGCCTCTCTTCTCTAGACATAACTTTATAATTGCTCCAATATATTCTGGCTTTGTAATAATCTGCGCTCGGATGTAAGGTTCTTCTACGTATTGAAGAAAATTCGGTTCGGGAAGATCATTGGGAGTATTTATTTTTAAAACTTCTCCTCGCGTAGTTTCTGCTATATAGGAAACGTTAGGAACAGTTGTGATTACTTCTTGGTTATATTCACGAGATAGTCTTTCCTGTATTATCTCAAGGTGTAGCATTCCTAAAAATCCACATCGAAATCCGAATCCTAATGCAACAGATGTTTCAGGTTCATAAATTAATGAGGAATCATTTAATTGTAATTTTTCAAGGCTATCACGAAGATCTTCGAAATGTTCATTTTCAATCGGATAAATTCCCGCAAATACCATTGGTTTAACTTCTTCAAACCCTTTTATGGATTCTTCAGCCGGATCGCTTGCAAGTGTTAAGGTGTCACCTACTTTTACCTCTTTGGCATCTTTAATTCCAGTAATAATATATCCCACATCGCCGCATCCTACTTGAGGTTGTGGCATAAGATTCATTTTTAAAAATCCAACTTCATCAGCATTGTATTCACTGCCAGTGTTCATGAATTTTATCTTATCTCCTTTCTTAAGATGACCGTTCATGATTCTGAAATAAATGATAATCCCTCTAAATGAATTAAAAACGGAATCAAAAATGAGTGCTTGAAGTTTGCCATCAGGATTTCCCTTGGGTGCTGGAATCCTTTCAACAATAGCTTTCATAAGATCAGGAACTCCAATACCGGTTTTTCCACTTGCTAGAATAATGTCACTTCGTTCACAGCCTATAAGGTCAACAATCTGATCAGATACTTCTTCTATCATCGCATTCTCCATGTCCACCTTATTTAGAACCGGAATGATTTCAAGATTATGCTCAATAGCAAGATATAGATTAGAGATTGTTTGTGCTTGAATTCCTTGTGTTGAATCCACTAATAAAAGCGCTCCTTCACAGGCCGCGATGGATCTACTTACTTCATATGAAAAGTCAACGTGACCGGGTGTATCGATCAGATTAAACTTATAGGTATTTTTATCAGTGTGTTCATATTTAAGTTGGATTGCGTGAGCTTTAATTGTAATGCCCCTTTCTCTCTCCAAATCCATATCATCAAGGGCTTGAGCTTGCATATCACGCTCAGATATCGTTTTGGTGTATTCTAATAGCCTATCAGAGAGGGTACTCTTACCGTGGTCAATATGAGCAATTACGCAAAAATTCCTAATAAATTTCATGAAAACTGGCGAATTCGACTGCAAAAGTACTTAAAATAAGGTGGAATTTCTAATTTAAGAGATTGAAAGTCAAAAAATTAACCAGAATCATATCACTTAGGGAAATTTATAAAATTTTACAATGGAATACTCATAAATGAAAATGAAATTGTTTCCAGAAACAATCGGTATCATGGTTCGAATATCTTATTCTACTAATATGAAATTCAATTTAACAAAAGATATCTATCGTATTTCTTTTTTATTAGAATCAATATCCAAGCATTAAATATAAAAATTATTGGAACAGTGTTCTGCAATACAATTTCAAAGAATAAATTATTTGCAAAAAATTAGTTACTTTCAGAGCGTTTGATACTAGTTATATTTTAAAAAATAAGTATCAGCGCTTATGATTCTAAAAGTACAGCAATTACTTCTTATTATCCTTTCCAAAAATATCTTTGGTGTTTCCGTCTAGTACTGGCCTTTCTCTGGGCGGTGTGCTCTGAACTTCTACTTTTAACTTAGGAATGTACTTCCAGGTTTTTCCTTTGTATTCAAATGCTTCATAAGAACCATCCGGAAGATAACTTCCCATTGTTCCGGAACCAAAATCCTCGTAGTAAATCATATGATCAAATATAATTTGTTTTTCGACTTCTTCAAATCGTAAAAGACAATTGCTCCCTTGAGAATATTTAATCAGCATTCTATTTAAAGTAGTAGACTCTTTGTCTTTATCAACATAAGGAAATACAGGCAATCCCAACTTAAGATCATTTGTATTAAAAGAAATCGTTTCTATTATTTTAAACTTTTCCTCACTTGAATTCTGAGCGAATCCAAATAAAATATAATAGTTCTGATTGCCAAATGATTGAGGAAGAATATGATAATATACTGCGCCATACCAATTGTCTTTATTAAATTCTTCTCTTCGAATTCTTGAATAGTCCCGATTCTCTCGAGTGAATTTCAGTAGACTACCATCTTCGTTCTTAATTAGACAATGGTAATCAAAATCTTTGGTAGCTTTTTCTGATTGCCAGGTAAAAATTTCAATTTCCTTATCAGGCACCTTTAATCTTATAATGTTGTTATTA
>JABFRV010000139.1 GCA_013140975.1 Saprospiraceae bacterium | reverse complement strand
CTTCCCTTTCAAAGGGAAGGGCCGGGGATGGGTTTTCCGATCCCAATCAATTCCATTTACCAAAAGCAAATCAATAAAAATTGTAAATTTATTTACAAAGCAATTCTCCCTTCCCTTTCAAAGGGAAGGGCCGGGGATGGGTTTTCCACACAAAAAAATAAGCCACTCGTGAGCGGCTTATTTCTTAACAATAATCAGAATGATCTGGGTTATATATAAATAGGGACTAATTCATGATTTCAATCTTGCGTGTGATAAGACCTACCGGAGTAGTTACTTTCAACACATAGATTCCATTGCTTAATCCAGCTGTACTTAATACATTCTGCTTTGGATTTGGACTATTATTTTCAACTATAATTCTTCCATCAACACTGTATAATTCATAAGAACTAATTGTATTTCTACCATTCAAATGAATCATTGTATAATCAGTCGCAGGATTAGGATATACAATCAATTTCTTATCTTCAAGTACAACTGGTTTATCAGGAGAATCTTTTTTATACTTCTTTAAATAGATTGTCTGATCGTCTAACTGGAATTTCTCACCGTTTTCGCCTTGGTAGATAATATTGCTAAATTGAAGGGGGATTAGCTGAATAATTTCTTCCTTACTAAAAGGTGCAATATCATCTTCAACAATAAATACCAAAACTTCAGTTGGCCCTTTACCGCTAACCTTCGCTCCATTGGCTCTTACAAAACCACTCTCTAATCTACCATCAAATGGCTTCTTAAACATATTCAATAAGGTAGCAGATCTACCGAACCAATCCTGCTCTAAATAATTAACATAAAGAGTAGAGTCATAGATTGCATCTTCATTGTAATCCAGAATATAAGAATATCCTGATACATTCATTGCCTTATATAGATCATCTCCTAATTGAACCTCGATCATGCCAAGATCACCAGGCCCAAGAGTAGTATCTAGAACATTAAAATATATTGGAAAATCACCTTTAGAATAAATCTCATTGGGAACAAGAGAATGTGTCTTTCCATAAGAATCAAATATAGCGACAGTGTCAATTGAATTGATCGTACTATCTCCATTACAATCTGCATTCTTAATATCTATAGAAGAATTCTCCATGCATTCTCCCCAATTGCTTGCTTCATGTGAGCGGTAAGTATTCCCGGTAAAGCTTCTAACAGGACCAGTTTTACCTAGCTCATATCCAAGACTTAATAAGTCTCGCATATCTACCTGTCCATTAAGATCGACATCACCTGGCCACACGCAATCACCCACGCATTGTTTAGTGCAGTTTTTTGATTCGTTCAGAATTGTAATATTCAATTCAGCTTGTTCACAATCATTAGTTCCGGCAATGCAATAATCAATTGTATAGTTATACGTACCAATAGAATTTTTATATGGATAATATACCAATTGATTATATCCAATCAATTGAGCAGTACAACTATTATTATAGGATACGTCTATAGTATCCCAACCTGGAAAATACTTAATTGAGTCGGAACTTGCATTAAAATTATAAGCGGTAATTGGAATCTGATAACTTAAAAGAATAGGCACATTCTTATATGTTGAAATCTCATAAGCTTCTTCAGTAACCGGTTCGTAATTACCAATATAAATTCTAACTTTAACGTATTCACATACACCCTGTGGACATACTTTGTAAGTAAAAGTCTGAACTCCGGCATAACTTGCCTGAGGTATATATTTAAACAGTCCTTGATTATTTAATTTCGTAAGTGTTCCTTTGTTGGGATGCTTGTCAATTCCTATTGCATAATCATATACTACCGGTTGTAAATCATTGAGAGATACATCAAATGTTATCTCTTTATTTACCGGTGTAAAAACGACATCAGGAACAATAATAGTATTTTCCTCCGCCTGAGCAATTACTTGCACAAAAACCCATCTTGTCAGATTGTCTTTCTTTAGAACGAAGGTATCCTTTCCATTATAATCCTTGTACGACTTATAAATAAACGAAGCATCTACAACTGATAGGTTACCATGATTGGCATTGTTATCAATTGTAAAACCACTATAAGGAAGAAGTAATTGAATCCCTACATCTTCCGGAGTATAAACTTCAATAGTGTCATTTATCTTTATTGTATTCGTATCAATAATAGAAATATTGATATTTGCTTCTTTGCACAAACCAAATGTGTCACACACTCGATATGTAATTGAAGCAGCTCCCTCAAATCCAGGTGGAGTAGAGAACTTTATTATACTATCAGAAAGAATACTAAGATTCGATTGTACATTATGATAAACAGGAAGATTCTTAATACTCATCGCATTGGGAGAACCAATACTGCTCGAATCATTAGACAATGGCTTAATTTCAATATTCAATTGTCCTTTAAAAACAGTTATAAAATCATTTCTTAGGTCTAAATATGAATTCACTGTTTCATATACAAAACTCTTATAAATGATCTTTCCTCCGGTAAGATTGTCTTCATACTTCATGATCAAAGTATCAAGGCCAATAAACCCGGAATCCGGCACATACTTAATATCGTATTTAAAACTTCCGTTTTGAGTAAAAGTCACCGTACCATTGTTAACACCTTCAATTGTAACAGGATAGTAACAAGGATTTAGTCTGTCAGTGACCGAACTGGTCTTAAGAATTAGTCTATGTGTAAACACAGACTGTCCCCACGAAGCTGACTGGCCGAGGAGTAAAAGTAATAATATTGCTAGTGCAATTTTTTGCATCCAGATCATTTCTAATTGCAAATATAATCCCCTTTCTCATATTTCCAAAAGATATATCCAATTTTTTTTCATTAATATTACATTTATTTTCAATATGTTAGCTTATGTATTGTCAATCAACAGCATATACTTATGGGTAATTTTTAATATAAAGGACTATTGGGCTGGAAGGGTACGGGGTGACGCTAGGGTTAGTTGACGGGTTGATGGTTTACGGGTTGACTGGTTGACAGGTTGACGGGTTTACGGGTTTATAGGTTGACTGGTTGACAGGTTTACGGGATTACTGGTTTACGAGTTTACAGGTTGACAGGGAGTTAGGTAGACAGGGAGACAGGGAGTTAGGTTGACAGGGAGACAGGCTGATCACAGTATTTAAATCTAAAAAATCAACATTTAAAAACTTTGTCTCGAGACACACAACCCTAATTATTTCGAGTCAACTGTTAACTCCTCAACAGTCAACCTATTAACTGTCAACCTAGCTTACCAGTCAACCGTCAACCTTGTCAACTCGTCAAAACGTCAACCCGTCTCCCCCTCTACCCGTCCTCCGTCAATCCGTCTACCCGTTAACAGTCAACCTTGTCAACTCGTCAACTGTCAACCCATAAACTCGTCAACACATTAACAAGACTAC
>JABFRV010000143.1 GCA_013140975.1 Saprospiraceae bacterium | reverse complement strand
ATTGCATCTTACGCCTTCCTTATTCTTAAATATTTTATGAATACTTTGCGTAGTAAAGATTGATTTTTGATGACAATGTCCATGAAGAAGAAAATCACCTTTTGTCAAAGGGATATCTTTTATAATGTTATTTTTTTCTTTTTCTTGAACAATAAAATCTTCAAGCAGATAAATGTTTTGACTGAGTTTGCTCCATAAAGGATCATCCATAAGATCAACGAGATCATCTTTTAAAGATGTTGCACAACTGGGTTCGCATACAAGCACGGGAATGTTCTGAATAAGAAAAGGTTCAAGTTTTTGCAAAGTAGCAAGTCCATGCTTTTTAGCATGATCTAGCAATCCTTTTGAAATCGCGGGACGCTGGCAACAAGATTTTTGAACAATATTAACTGAATAACCTAAATATTCTAATAGTTGAATTGCTTTATGCCCAATGTTCGGTTCATGATACTTTATATATGTGTCAATAAATAAAACGACTTGCTTTGATGAATTCTTAGTAGTTAAAGGAATAGATTGAAACGGTTTATTTGTGTATAATGGTAGTATTCTTCTTGAATCTAGTCCAGAAACCTTTTCTAATAATTTTCTAAAAGATTTTAATCGTAAAAAAGGATTCATTACATAAGAGAAGATTCCTGAACTAATAACAGATAATATCTGCTGATTGATGATTAATCGATCAATTAAGGATAAGGATTTATTCTTTTTTTGGTAATGAAATATCTCTGACTTTAGCTTGGACATATCCACATTACTTGGACATTCTGATTTACAGGCTTTGCAGGAGATACATAGATCCAGGACTTCTGTAAGATTCTCGCTATATAGGCCATAGCTATCAAGTTGCCCACTCATTGCAAGTCTAAGAATATTTGCCCTGCCTCTTGTTGAATCTTTCTCATCTAGTGTTGCTCTAAAAGTCGGGCACATAGTTCCCCCGGAAACTTTTCTACATTCACCAACACCATTACATAAGTGTACAGATTCATGAAAGCCACCTTCATCTCTATAATGAAATATGGATTGGAAATCCTGGTCTTTATATTTTGGACCATATCTGAGGTTTTCATCCTGTTTTGGTGTATTGATAATTTTTCCAGGATTGAAAATATTATTAGGGTCGAAACAATTTTTTAATTCTACAAAAGCTGAATACAATTGTTTGCCAAAGAATTTTTCATTGAATGGGCCTCTCGCCAACCCATCACCATGCTCTCCTGACCAAGATCCCTTGTATTTAATAACAAGATCAAGAACTTCATCCGAAATGCTTTTCATTCTTGCAATATCATCTTTATCACGCAGGTCTAAAAGTGGTTTAACATGCAATAAACCAACGCTTGCATGAGCGTAGGCGACAACAGGAGTTTGATATTTTTTACAAACATCAAACACCTCCATAATATAATCGGCAAGGTGCTTTAAAGGAACTGCAGCATCTTCAATGAATGCAATAGGTTTACGATTTCCTTTAACACCCATTAATAATCCTAATCCTTTTTTGCGTATAGTAAAAATATTTTCGATTGTTTTCTTATCTGTAAAAATGGGATGTGCATAGCCAATTTTCAAACTGAGAAGATGTTGTCTCATATTTTCAGCCTGCTCTAAAGCTTCTTTAGGAGTATTTCCAAAAAACTCCACCAGTTGAATACTGTTGGGGTTTCCGACCATAAAATCGCAATATCTTTTGGTTTCAATATTTTCTTTACTTTTTTCAATCAACAGATCACCTAACAATTCAACCGATGCGGGTTGAAATTTTACCATTTCCTGAACATGTTTTATGGAATCATAAAAAGTATCAAAATGTACAGCACAAATACATTGATTTTTTGGATTTGCAACTAACTTAATTTTGGCAGATAGTATGATTGCCAATGTTCCTTCGGATCCAACAATGATCTTGCTTAAATTCCATGGTCCATCTAAAAATTCGTCAAGATTATAACCACCAACTCTCCTCATTACCTTTGGAAAGCGTTCTGAAATTTCATTCCTATTTTTTGTTACTATAGAGAATAGGGTTCTATAAATTTCACCCTCCTTGTTTTGCAATTGGAGTTTATTCTCTAATTCATCTTGCTGTAGATTTTTACAGACAATAACAGAACCATCATCAAGCATTACTTCAAGTTCTATTACATGATCCAGTGTTTTGCCATAAAGAATGCTTCGGGTGCCGCTTGAATTATTTGCAATCATGCCACCAACTGCAGCCCGGCTGGTTGTTGCCGGGTCCGGAGCAAAATGTAATTGAAGCGAAAGAAGATGACGATTTAATTCATCTCTCACAATACCTGGTTCAACTACGGCCCATTCTTCCTTTGTGTTTAATTCAAGGATCTTATTCATGTGTTTTGTAAAATCAACCACAATTGACTTTCCGACGGTCTGTCCCACAAGACTCGTACCGCCCCCTCTCGGGAGTATAGAAACATTATGCTTTTTGGCAAATTTCACTATTTCGAGAAGATCATTTTTATTGGCAGGAGTAACACATGCTTCTGGAATAATCTGATAATTACTGGCATCAGTTGCATAAAGACCTTTGTACAATTCACTCCATTCAATCTCTCCTGAAATTCCGGATTTTAATTCTCGCCAGTGTGATTCTTCAATTAACAACGTATGAAAATTTCCGTAAAATTATCGAAATCCTTTATATTGCCACAATAATTGAGCAATATGAGTAATCAATCAGTAACAACTAAAATATTTCAATTCATTGAAAGTAAGTTTTTCTCAGAAAAAAAGAATATGTTGGATGAGGTTGGGGAATTGCTTCATTTACAAAAATCAACGGTTTATAAGAAGATGAAGGGTGAAAGCACGCTTAGTCTTGACGAAGCGGAAATTCTTTGCAGACATTTTAGAATAAGCCTTGATGAGGTTCTGGGGATCGCAGATGACAAGATTTATTTCGATTTTCCATCTTTGTATGGATCTGTAGCTAATGAGAAAGAATTTTTGGATCCCATACGAGGTGATTTAGAAAAACTTTACCGGCTGGACCCAATTATTTATTATGCAACGAAAGAGCTTCCATTATTTTATTATTTTATTTCACCCAAGTTGATAGCATTTAAGTTTAATGTATTTTACAACTTTGTATGGAAGAAAAAAGAAGACAAGTTAGTTCCATTCGACTATTCATTATTTGAAAACAACTCTGAATTTATTTCAAATGTGAATAAAGTATTAGAGCTTTATTCTTCGATGAATAGTATTGAAATATGGAACACAGCAGTTCTGGACAACACCTTTAATCAACTAAAATATTTTCTTGAATCAGGCCTCATGGTTGATCCAAAGGAAAGCCTCTTACTTTGTGACGAACTTGAAAAGCTTATTCATATTTTAGAACAATTAATTCATTCTAAAGATAAATCAGCGTTACGAAAAAAATCAATAAATACAGGAAAATTTGAATTGTATAACAATGAAATAGCACATACTAATAATGTTATATTTGTTAAATCAAAAACACGTGATGCTGTATACTGTACGTATGATAACCCTAACTTTATGAGATCTATTAGTCCTGTATTATGTGAGTATACTGAAAAATGGTTTGACAAATTAATACTCAACTCTGTTTCTATTTCGAATGGAAATATGAAGGAGCAAAGTCAATTTATCAATAAATTAAAAGAAAAACTTCAGCGAGCCCGTTTGGCAATTCAATCATCCTTGCAGCATATGGTAGACTAACTTATTCATATCGCAAAGCTTCAACAGGGTCTAATGAAGCAGCTTTTAAAGCAGGATATAATCCTGAAAGAATTCCAACAATTGTACACACAATAAAACCTAATAGCATCCAGGCCCAGGGTATAATAAATTCTCCACCCATTACAATTGTTACAATATTTCCAATCGGGATACCTAAAAGAATTCCAGTTATTCCTCCCATTTGACAGATGATTATTGCTTCTGCAAGAAATTGTATGACAATAGTCCTTTTACTGGCGCCTAAAGCTTTATTAATACCAATTTCTTTAGTTCTTTCAGTTACAGAAACAAGCATAATATTCATCAATCCAATTGCTGCGCCTAGTAATGTCATGAGAGCAATAGCAATAGTTGCAGATCGGAGCATAACAGTATTGTCTCTCAGAAAGGTAATTATACCATCACTTTTTTGTATTTCAAAATCATTTTCTTCAAACGATTTTAAGCCCCGAACAATTCTCATTTCACCAATAGATTGTGATATTAAACCGTCTAATTGTGTGGATGATGGTACATGAACATTAATATCATAATCAGATTCTAAAGATCCATATTGAATTTTGGCATTTATTAATGGAATTAATATTCTTCTATCCGCACCTTCGTTCATTGTAGAACCTTTGGATTTAAGAATTCCAATAACCTGATATTTCTGATCATCTATAGAAATAGTTTGCAATAGCGCAGATTCAGCTTTGTCGTTGAAAAGAGATTTTATTAATTCTTTACCTATAATGGCTTTGGCAAGCCCATATTCATGTTCATGAATTGAAAAGGATCTTCCAAATTCTATTTCGTAACCAGTCGTATTAAAGTATACATCGTCAATTCCTCTAACACGGACACTGGGGTTCGTTTTTTTGTTAGAATATTTTATTGTCGCATTAGACTTTACACCTAAGGATACCGCAACATTTGCAACAGAGGAAAGGCGATTTTTTAAATCCATTGCCTGTTGAAAAGTTATTGGCAAAGCCTCTTTATTGGATGATCTGGCTTGGTGCCTTCTCATTCCATCATCCAATCTGTTTATTGAGAAGGTATTTGCGCCCAGATGGGAAAAATTACTGTTTAAGGAGAAAATAATCCCATCGATTGAGGTTAGAATTCCTACCAAAGCAGTAATTCCTAAAGCAATTATCAGTAAGGTTAGAATCGCTCTTACCAGATTCGCTTTGATATTACCGAGCGAAAGTTTGATAATTTCCTGAATTTGCATAAAACACAAATGTAAAATGAAAGAAGGTATTCCATCATAAAATAGCTTTTGATTACCAAAAACAGCATTAAATTAAGCTGAAAAGGCAACAATATCTATGTTTATACAAGCAATTGAACTTACATGACTATAGTCCTTGAATACGTAAGAATCAGTGAAGTGTTAAATAAGCTCACTTTTTTTCATATTTTTGCTCCTGCAACCTGATACATGCCTAAGAAAAGAATTAGTTCCGCCCTTATATCGGTTTATAATAAGGACGGATTGGAACCGTTGGTGAGGCTGCTTCACGAGCTCGGAATAGTCATATACTCTACTGGAGGAACATATAGCTATATAGATTCTATGGGGATTCCGGTTATAGCAGTTGAAGAAGTTACCTCTTATCCCTCAATTCTTGGTGGTAGAGTAAAAACCCTTCATCCCAAGATTTTTGGAGGCATATTGGCGATGAGAAATGAAGATCATTTAAACCAATTGGCTCATTATGAAATACCCCTTCTAGATCTTGTTGTGGTCGACCTATATCCATTTGAGGATACAGTAAAAGCAACAGAAGATCTATCAGAAATTATTGAGAAAATAGATATTGGTGGGATATCCTTGATACGCGCTGCGGCAAAAAATTATAAAGATGTAGTTGTCATACCATCTAAAAAGGAATACTCCGTTTTAGCGGAAATACTTAGTGCAAATGCGTTAAGCAGTGAGGAATTACGTAAAGAGCTTGCAATTAAAGCATTTGCCACAAGCAGTAATTATGATAGAGCGATTCACGATTTTTTCGATATTGGAAAAAAGAAAGAATTGCGATATGGAGAAAATCCTCACCAGAAAGCATGGTTTGAAGGAAATCTGGACGAAATATTTGAGTATCTTCAAGGAAAAGAACTTTCTTATAATAATCTGCTAGATATAGATGCAGCTCTTCAACTCATGATTGATTTTCAAACGGAAGAACCCTGTATTGCAATTTTAAAACATAACAATGCATGTGGAATTGCAATTCGAACTTCTTTAGAAGAAGCTTGGAAAGCTGCTTTAGCCGGAGATCCTCAGTCTGCCTTTGGTGGAATAATAATCAGTAATAAGTCTATTGATATTCATACTGCAAAAGAAATTGATAAACTTTTTTATGAAGTATTAATTGCTCCTCACTTTGATAAAGAATCTTTAGAATTATTGTCTTCTAAGAAGAATAGAATTTTATTAAAGCTTAAAAAATTTCCTGAGACAATTTTACAAATAAGATCTTGCATTAATGGTGTTCTTATTCAGGAAATGAACTATTACAAAACTCCATCGAATGACCTTCGGTCAGTAACTCATAAACCGCCAAGTGAATCTCAATTAAAAGATTTGCTTTTTGCAATAAATTGTATCAAACATTTAAAATCCAACTCAATTGCCATTGTAAAAGATTACCAATTAATTGGAATGGGTTGTGGTCAAACATCCAGAGTAGATGCGTGCAAACAGGCCATTGAAAAAGCTGAACGAATGGGATTTAGTACTCAAGAAGCTGTTATGGCCTCAGAAGCTTTTTTTCCATTTCCTGATTGTGTTGAACTTGCCGGCAATGCGGGCATTGCAGCAATTGCGCAGCCAGGAGGTTCAATTCAAGATCAGAAAAGTATTGACAAATCCAATGAACTTGGGATTGCAATGGTAATTACAGGAACAAGACATTTCAAACATTAAGAATATGATTCTCTGCATTGATTGTGGTAATACCAGAGTAAAATTCGGACTCTTTGAGAAAAATGATTTAAAAGTCAACAAAGTTTTTTCACCTGAGAAGACCGAAGAAATATTTGATTGGTTGGACAGTATAGAATTTGATGATTGTATTCTATCCAATGTTGGATCAAAAAATACAGAATGGCTGGATCGACTCAAAGATGAAATAGACATCTATGAGCCGGATGCATACAGCAACTTGCCTATAAAGTTTAAGTATGGCAGCAAGGATAGTTTGGGAGGAGATAGGATTGCCGCCTGGTGTGGTTCAATACAACAAATGCCTAAATCTAATATTCTAGTTGTCAATGCAGGAACATGCATTACTTATGATTTAATTGAAAAAGAAAATGGATTTATTGGTGGAAACATTGCGCCTGGACTAAATATGAGATTCAGAGCCATGAATCATTTTACAGTTCGATTACCATTAATTAAATCTCATCAAGTCAATCCTGGATCACTGGGTACTTCAACTGAATCCGCAATGCAACATGGAGTAGTTAACGGGATCATTTATGAATTGGAAGGATACTTTAGAGAGTTATCCAGCCAATATTCAGATTTAAAATGTATTATGACGGGCGGAGATGCTGATTTTATCGCACAAAGAACTACTATAAAACCGCTCGTAGACCAATTTTTGGTTTTACGGGGACTAAATGAAATAGCACATATACAATGAAAAAATTATCGATAATAACATTTGGACTTTTTAGTTTTATACAACTTAAAAGCCAAACCAATGAGTTTTTGCCTCTATCCCGAAATGGAATTGGATTTATTAATAGATCCTGGTCTCCACAAGCGCAAGGTTGCGGACATGCTGGCCTTGCATACTCTAGCGAAGAAGAATTCAACCCAATGAATCCAGCCAGTTTAGGTTTCCTAAAAATTACAGATGCAGAATTTGGATATAGTTATAAAACCAAAAAAATATCGGATGGTAAAATTGAAATAACAGATAATTCCGGAACACTTTCATATATTCAGTTGGGAGTACCACTACGAAATTCTATTAATGAAATTCTAGAAAGAAAAGAATATAAGCACAATTATGCAATGAGTTTAGGATTGAGTCCTTTGTCTTCGACATCTTATTCTTATATTATTATTGACAGTACATCCACTGGCAGAGAAGCAAGGTTATTAAATGGCTCCGGAGGATTAAATCAATTTCAATTGGGATTTGCGTATAGAGTGAATCATCTTTCTTTAGGAATTAACCTAGGTTATGTTTTTGGTAATTTGAGCTATGAACAAACATTTTATTTAATTGATCAATCGCCCATTAATAGAGATATTTTTTCGGACAGATATTTTGGCAGTGGTTTTAAACCTGAAGTAGGAGTTATTTATGAGCAATTATTAAAGGACAAGGCAGAAAGTAAAAACAAACAAAGGAAATTAGGATATAGCTTGTTGGTTAGTCCTGGTGGCAATCTGAGATTTTTGAAAAATTCTTTTTACAGATCTGAACTGGATCTAAGTGAATTTGGGTCAATTATTGATACTTTGGTTTATGTAAATGAATCTAAATCAAAAGCTCAATTACCATTTAAAATTTCTGCGGGCATTAGTTATAATCACAGAGACAAATCCGGAATCATGTTAGACGCTGGAATAGAGAACTGGGCGTCTGCAAAAAAGTTTGATGGACAAAGAGGAGATTTGGTAAATCAACAATATGTCGGTCTTGGCGCTTGGATTCGCCCGGACAATTCAGGATATGGAAATGTATTCAAAAGATCTCAGTATAGAATGGGTGTTTTTTATGATAACGGATATTTGGAAATCAATGATGAGAAGTTAAAAAATTATGGATTGACTCTCGGAATGGGAACATCATTTAATTTTCAACGTCAAATCTGTGTTGTAAATTTATCTTTTGAAGTTGGAAAAACAGAAATTGCCAAAGCGATTTCGGAAAAATATTTCAAAGTTACTGCAGGAATTAGAATCAATGACAATGAATGGTTTTTGAAACGGAGGTATAATTAATACCTTAATTTGATTTGTATTACTGTAAAAGCAATTGAATTTTAAATGAAGACTAAAATTTGGTGCTTAATGATTATTTTTATTTTATGCTGAACTGAAATATTAACAATCAATACTTTGAATATTTATTATAGTATAATTCTTATTACTCTGATTTGAAAGCAAGAACATTTTTACGACGCATGTAAATTTATTGTCGTAATTTTATGAATACAATTTACAATAAATTGATTTCTATAATTTCAAATTTTATTGAAAAAATATCAAAAGCCATTTTTTCTACAAGAGCCGCAGGAATTTATCTATTGGCATTGGCTGGATCCATTGCTTGGGCAACTTTTGTGGAAAATGACTTTGGCACCTCGGCAGCACAGAAAGTAATATTTCGTGCCAGATGGTTTGAGTTGTTACTTATTTTATTTGGAATTTGTATAGCAGTAAATATTATAAGATTTCAGTTGATTCAACAGAAAAAGTGGGCATCATTACTTTTTCATACTTCTATATTAGTCATTATTCTGGGTTCTGGAATTACACGCTATTTTGGATTTGAAGGAATGATGCATATTCGGCAAGGTGAGAAAGTAAATCATATTATATCATCAGAAAGTTTTATAAATCTAAAATTAAAAGAGAACAACCAAGTATATTCTATTTCTGATCCAATTCTTGTCAGTAGTTTTGGAAAAAACAAGTTTGAAAGGAAATATCAGGTTGGAGATAAAATTTTCAATTTAAAACTGCTTGAGGTAATTCCGAATCCAACTGAAACTATGGTTGAGACCAATGAAGGGAAACCAATTATTAAAATTGTATTTGGTGGTGCACAGGGGCGAGAGGAGTATTTTCTTCAAGAAAATGAAAGAAAGAATTTCAATGGCATTAATTTTAATTTCTCCTATGATTACTTTCCCAATGCATTTAACATACAATATTCTGAAAAGGGATTAGTATTTAAGACCTCTGTTCCTGTTGTACAGACGGTAATGGCTACGCAAAAATCTGATACCATACCATCGGGTGATTTTAAGCCTCTAATGCTTCGTTCACTATATCAATATAATGGTTCTAGTTTTGTTTTTGGAGAATTCCAAAAAGATGTAAAAATCGAACTCATTTCTTCTGACAAAAAGATTAAGAACGAAAGTATGGTGGCTTTACGGATGGAACTAAGTTCTATGGTGGAAAAAGAAAATTTTATAATTGTAGGACGCAAAGGTGAAGAGGGAAAACCTATTGAATTAAAATTGAACAATACACCATTTTCTATTGATTATGGGTCGAAGGAAGTATCAATCCCATTTGCTATCCAATTGAATAAGTTTAAAATGGAGAGGTATCCAGGAACGAATAACGCTTCTTCATATGAAAGTGAAGTTAGACTATTAGATCCTGCGAAAGGTATAAATCAAGAGCATCGTATTTACATGAATAACATTCTGGATTACGGTGGTTACCGATTTTTTCAATCGAGTTTTGATCCTGATGAATTGGGAACTATATTAAGTGTCAATCATGATTTTTGGGGAACCTGGGTGTCATATATTGGATATGGTTTACTTACCTTAGGATTGATCATGATATTTGTCGTCAATAATAGTCGTTTTACTTATTTAAGGGAAAGGCTAAAGGATTTGAATTCAAATATTATTCTAATAGTTACCTCTATAGTGTTTTTTTCAATGGCTTCAGGGATTAGTCAATCACCGATATTGCCTAAGGTAATTTCAAAAGAACACGCAGAGAAATTTTCCAAAATTGTAGTGCAAGATCATAAAGGTCGGTTTAAGCCCATACATACATTAGCAAGCGAAGTACTAAGAAAAATTTCCAGAAAAAATGAGCTATATGGATATTCTGCAGAACAGATTTTTATTTCGCTAAATATTGATCCCGAAGCATGGGAGAGTGTACCTTTAATTGAAAGTGGAAAGCACGAAGGCCTCTTGAAGAAATTGAATGTATCAAAGGGATTAGTTTCTTATCGAAGTTTTTTTACAGATGGAGGGGAATATAAATTACAAGATGATATTCGGAAAGCACAAATGACGAACCCAAAAGATCATTCCGTTTACGAAAAAGCTATAATAAAGTTAGATGAAAAAGTTAATATTGCCAATATGGCATTTAACACGCGACTGTTAAAATTATATCCTCAGCAGAATGATTCAAGCAATACATGGTTATGCCCTGAGGATTTATTGAGAGTTCAATATCAAGATAGGAAAAATGGTTTTCAGGAATTCTTTTTTGATAAGTATAAACATTCTGTAGAACATAGCATGGCTTCAAACGATTGGACAGAACCGAATGCACTTTTAAATAAGTTGGAACAATATCAAGTAGCCTTAGTGCCAGAAAATCTAGCAAACAGCAATAAAATTAAGGCGGAAATATTTCTAAACAAAATTAATATTTTTGGAAAGCTCAGAAACTATTATGGCATTTTGGGGATGTTGTCATTATTGCTATTTATTGGATTGATATTTAAAGAAGAATTGCATAAATACAAAATCACAAAATATATTTTTTCTTTAATGCTTTTGTGTTTTATATTTCACACTATAGGCCTCAGTCTAAGATGGTATGTGTCAGGACATGCACCCTGGAGTAACGGCTACGAATCGATGATCTATATTGCATGGACAACTGTATTGGCAGGACTCATATTTTCATATCGCTCACTGGGAGGTTTGACTGCAACTTTCATTCTCGCAGCGACAATTTTATTGGTGGCTGGAATGAATTGGTTGGATCCTGAAATTTCTCCACTGGTTCCAGTGCTTAAATCTTATTGGTTAATGATTCATGTTTCTTTAGAAGCCGGATCATATGGCTTTCTTATGCTGGGTGCAGTGATAGGAATGTTAAATCTATTGTTATTCATTTTAATCACCCGAAAAAATAAGCCGAGAATTTCTAGGGCTATTAAAGAACTTACTTTGATTTCGGAAATCACTTTAATAGGAGGGCTCGTAATGGTAAGTATCGGTACTTATTTAGGCGGTGTGTGGGCCAATGAAAGTTGGGGACGATATTGGGGTTGGGACGCTAAAGAAACTTGGGCGTTGGTTACAATATTAGTGTATGCTTTTATTTTGCACATGCGTTTTATTCCAGGTCTGAAAAGTGTATTTGCCTATAATTTCGCATCCTTGTTTGGATTTGCTACAGTGATCATGACTTATTATGGAGTGAATTATTATCTTTCTGGTTTGCATTCTTATGCTGCCGGTGATCCGGTTCCCATTCCAACGGAAGTGTATAAAGGAATAATTGTTTTAATAATTTTAAGTATAGTAGGATTTATTTCATATCGAAAAAAATACTTAAAATACTAGGCACTATTTTACAACAGCCTGCTCCATTAATAGATCATATTTATAACCGGATCCAAAATCTTTATTCAATGTTATGATGCCTTCGAAATTGATTATATCTCCAAGTTGAATTTGGTCATTGCTGGTTATTGTAAGATCCAAAATTTTACCTGCAAGTTTAGAGTTGTCTTGGATGTGATACCAATTTCTTCCCATTATTCCGTAATTTGCTTTAACGCATTTGCCATTTACAACAACCGTTTTTCCTGAATAATTGCCAGGTGATTCAAATAATACTTTTAATGAAATGGCAGAAGGATTTGCTTTCGAAATTTTAGGATTCGATTCAATTTCTTTTTCAGATGATTGTTCACTTCCCGGATGTTTGTCTGCTGAAATGATAGAACCAACTAAATAAATTTTGTCTAGTGTTTTATCAAACTCTTTGCTATAAAAATTTGTCTTAAGTAAAGCGTCTCTGTATAAATAATTTCTATTTACCTCTATTTCCTGTTTAGGGACAGCGATCCAGAATTCTTCTTTCCCTTCTACAGCGAGAATATATGTATATCTATCTGAATGCCTTACTTCTTTTGCTATAATCTGATGTGCATTAATATCTGATTTTGTATTGGTTTCAGCCTCAGAGGGTGTTGAGGATAAAATTGGGATTTCGGGTTTGGATTCGACTTGCAGGACAACAGGTTTGTCCTTACATGAAGCGATAAATACAAGGATTATAGTTAAATGTAAAAATTTCATATTTTTATTTATGTCTAAAGCGCCTGATTAATGTAACAAAATATCTTTGAGATTGGTTTTTAGGTTCACTGTCAATTTCTCCACTCAGTAATAAAGTGGTGTTTTTTGATATGATTTGGGAAATCGATAGGGCTACTATATTTTTAGGTAAGTTCAATTCAGATGAAAGATACTTATATTTGATTATTCTATATTCAAGTTCTAAATTGGTCTTGGATTTAAAAAGGTCTTTATTGGTTCTAAAACTCTTTGTCTGTCCTGTAAAATAAATAGTTTCAATAAAATTATAAGATGCGGAAGCACTCATTTTTAATACTGGAATTCGATTGCTTCCTAAATATACTGACAAATTTCTAGTTGGATTGTTCTGTTTTCCCTGATATCTATAAAAAAAGCTCGCGCTTGTGTTTAAATATTTCCAAATCTGGAATGTTGTTTGAAGTCTGATTCCAGTTCGGGTTTCTTCATCAAGTAATTGATCTAAATTATTTTTATAGGATTCAAAGAAAATTACATTTTTTCTATTGTCATAGGATGCACTGAAGCTTAATTTTCTATTTACCTTATATCTAGCATTTATAAAAAAACTAGTTAACGTAGGGGAATTGCTTACAACCGAATCTTTAACTTTATAAAGATCAAATTCGGCAGAACCAAATAAATATAAATTCTTAATCATTGTAGTATGATTGTGTTGAATATAAGCAAAGCGTCTATCTGTTTTACCGTGTGATCTGATTTCAAAAACACCAATCGTGTTTTGAAAGGTGTTGTTCTTGTCTTTGAAAGATGCATATACTCCATACAATGGAAGTTTGAAATTATAGTGGTAGGTTGTAAGATCTGGCCTGCTGCCAACAGCTGCGCCTAAAACAAATTTATTAATTCTTTTTTCATATTGTAAACCATCTATGGCTCCAACATTGCTAATATTGTTATTTATTTTTCTGCCGGCGCTGATTATCTGTGTACTATCTATTTTAAACTCTAAATCTAGTCCATATATTTTCAAATCTGATTTTAAATTATTGGCATTGTAAACTTTACCAAATCTATAATTATAGTTTATAAAAGAGTGAATAGACCAATGTGAGTTATTTATATTTTCATAATTAAGACTAGCCGATGTCCTTGTTCTGTGGGTGCCATCATTCAAAGAATTATTGAAACTTCCCGTAGCCGAAGTCAATAATCTTAGATTGAAGTTTTCCTTACGAGCGTTTTTTTTAGTGCCAATAAGAGTAACGGGTCTTGAAGGATTAAATACGGAATCCAAATTGGACTTCGTAAAAGTATCTTGAGATCCAATGGTTGGTTCATTTAAAATTGGCTGATTCGATTTAAGAATAAAGTAAAAATTATCGTTCGTTGAAATTTTGCAAGTATTATATTTTACACAAACAGCTGATTGAGACGAAAGCTGTTGTATAATAAGGCAAGGAATAGTATAGTCATTTTCAAAACGTAATAAAGTATCGTTAATACTTAATTTATTTGTATTTTTAAACTTAACATAAACGTTGTTTGTATTTTGATAACTGACTGACCCAATTAAAGTATCGCTAGCTTGACTAAATAACTCTAAGCTTATAGTAATTATAGCAATAAGCAAAATAAAGAATCTCGTTTTATTTTTTTCCATCCGGATGACAACTATAGCAAGAGGCGCTATTATAACTATACCCCATAACCCCATTATGATCCGGATCCATATCTGATTTAGGGTGACATGGAAGGCAAGTGAAAATATTATAATTATTGGAATTAGTATGACACTGACTACAAGTATTCCATTCATTCTTATGCTTTCCTGAGTAAATAGGGAAATACATATTGTCATGATCAAATGATGAAGGAATCCAAGCGGTTTCATTATGACAGCTTGCACAAGTAGTTGGAAATCCGGCAGAAAGATGAGGGGGATTATTAGAACCATTATAGTCAGCTGAATGACATCCAAAACAAGTATTTGGAGTATTATTATAATTGCCATTATGACAAGCATTGCAATTATTTTTTATTTGAAGATGTACCCCTTTCAAGATCCAATAATTATCATGAATATCAAATGTAGCAGGCGCCCAACCAGGATCTGTAGAATGACATTGATTACAGGTGTTAGGTATATTTAAAGTCTTATGATTAGGATTGGTTGATGAGTTGTATTGGGTTAAATGACAACCTACACATGTATTTGGTGTATTGTTATAATTGCCTCCAACATGACATAAATTACAATTATCCTTAACGGGAATATGTGCTCCTGTAAATGCCCAATATTGATCATGTATAGGGAATGTCGCTGGAGCCCACCCTGGATCTGTCGAATGGCACTGTTCACAATTTGTAGGAATATTTAATATCTTGTGAGGAGGATTTATTGAGGAATTAAAATCATTCAGGTGACAACCTACGCAGTTATTCGGAGTATTGTTGTAATTGCCATTATGACATTTTACACAATTATCTTTAACTGTAATATGTGCTCCAGTAAATGTCCAGAATTGATCATGAATAGGAAACAATGCCGGAGCCCATCCAGGATTGGTAGTATGACACATTACACACTCTTTAGAAATATTTAATAATTCATGATTAGGATTCTTTGAGTTATTAAAATCCAAATTATGACAGGCATTACATTCTTTTGATGTTCCTTTAAAACCCGTCTTATGACAATCCAGGCAATCAGTAGCACTGTGAGCACCTGTCAATGGAAATCCACCTAAATTGTGGTCATATGGCATATTGGCATCGCCCATTGGATGGCAGGCTAGACAAGCAAAATCCTGATAAATATATCCACCAACTCCAGCATGGTCATCGTTGGTCTTAGGATTAGTATGGCAGCCAATGCATTGAAAAACTTCAAATTTATTAGGATCCGTATGACATTCTGAACATTGAGCCCAAACACCCTTATGTTTTCCACTATTGATAGGAAAATGCATACCATCGTGATCAAAAGTGGATGGTACCCATGAACTTTCTCCGTGACAACTTGCACATTCAGTATTGAATTGGGAAAGTTTATGATCTGGATTTTTTGTCGATTCATAATCCTGTTGATGACAAGCGAAACAGGTATTTGGGGTATTATTAAAGTTTCCAGTTGTATGACATTTAATACAATCATTTCGAATTGCATTATGAGCTCCTTTTAATTCATAATACTGATCGTGTATCTCAAATCGAGCAGGTTCCCAACCCTGATTAGTAGTATGACATTGAGAACAATCTTTTGATAAATCTAATTTTTTATGATCTGGATTTGAGGATCCTTCAAATTGAATTTGATGGCAGGAATAACAATCTCTACCACTTTGAGAAAAATTTCCCAGATGACAAACAGTACAATTATTTTTTATAACATTGTGTGCACCGGTAAGTGCATAATAACTATCATGAATTTCAAATTTTGCCGGAGTCCAACCAGGATCGGTGGTGTGACAAGAAATACAATCAGTTGATAGATTTAATTTTTTATGAGAAGGATTCAAGGAGCCTTCAAAATCAGTTTTATGACAAACATAACAATCTGTACTGGTGCCTTTAAATTTATTAGTATGACATTCTATGCAATCAGCGGTCTTATGGGCTCCCGTAAGTGGAAATGCTGTGGAATTATGGTCAAAAACCATTCCGGCATCTCCCATAGGATGGCATGCAAAACAAAGTGGATCTGAGTATGTGTAACCATCAACATTGAGGTGCTTATCATCTGTCTCCGGATTTTTGTGGCAAGTTATACAAGTTACCACTGAAAAGTCATTTGAGTTGCTATGACATTCATTACAATTACTCCATACTCCTTTATGTTTTCCTGAATTAATGGGAAAATACATACCATCATGATCAAAGGTAGAAGGTGACCAGGTATTCTCGGTATGGCACAATTTGCAATCATTTGGAAATTGAACCACTTTATGGTCAGGATTTTTTGTTAAATCATAATCTGATTGATGACATCCGAAACACGTATTCGGAGTATTATTGAAATTACCAGCGGAGTGACATTTAATGCAATCATTTCTGACAAGATTATGTGCGCCTTTTAATTCATAGAATTGATTATGAATATCAAATTTAGCGGGGGCCCAGCCCGGATCAGTGGTATGACAGGATATACAGTCTGTAGATATATTTAACTTAGTATGGGATGGGTTTTGGCTCGCATTAAAATCGTTTAAATGACAACTTGAACATTCTTTTGAAGTTCCTTTAAAACCTCCTGAATGGCATTCAAAACAATCTGTTGTGCGATGTGCTCCTGTTAAAGGGAATGCAGTATTGTTATGATTAAATGGATTGTCTGCATCTCCTTGCGGGTGACAAGCCAAGCAGGCGTTATTTTGATATCGATATGCAGGGACTGAAGTGTGTTTGTTGTCCGTCTCAGGATTTTTATGACAATTTAAGCAATCAAATAATTTGAAATTTCCCGGTGTGGTGTGACATTCATTACAATTAGTCCATGTTCCTTTATGCTTTCCTGAATGGATTGGAAAATAAAATCCATCGTGATCAAAAAAAGATGGGACCCATCCTTGCTCATTATGGCATTGTTTGCAGTCTGTCGAAAATCCGGTGGTCTTATGATTAGGATTTTTTGTTTCGTTATAATCAGATTGATGGCAGGCAAGGCAATTATCAAGTGTATTATTAAAAGAATTGGTATGACATTTTTTACAATCGTTAAAAATAGTTTTATGCATTCCTTTAATTTCAAAGAACTGATCATGGATGTCAAAACGAGCAGGACTCCATCCCGGATCAGTTGTATGACATGATTTGCAATCAGTCGAAAGATTTAATTTTTTATGCGAGGGATCTATACTCGCATCATAATCTTTTTGATGGCAAGCCTGGCATTCAGTTGGAGTGCCTTTAAACCCATTGACATGGCATAGTTTACAATCGATCGCTTTATGGGCGCCTGTTAATGGAAACTGTGTGGTACTGTGATCGAAGGCATTATTAGATTCTCCTGTCGGATGACAGGCTAAGCAAGCTGAATTTTCATAGCTGTACCCACCAACATTTGTATGTTTTTGATCTGTTTCTGGATTATTGTGGCAATTGGTACATGTAAATACCTTGTAATCTGACCCATTGCCATGACAATCATTGCATTTTTGCCAGGCAGCTTTATGTGTTCCGGTATAAATTGGAAAATGAACTGCATCATGCTCCAGATATTTTGCAGGTTTCCAATTTGGCTCAAGGGTATGACAAGATTTACAATCATTGCCGAGTCTTGCAGTATTATGATTTGGATTTTGTGTAGCTGCATAATCCAAAGCATGACAGCTAATACAATTTGCTGAAGCCATACTATAATCGTCGGATGTATGGCATTTTTTGCAATCATCAATTTGGTGGGCATTTACCAATGGAAAAAAATCATGATTTACATTTTGCGTTTTCCATCCTGAACTATGTTGTGAATGACAGTCGATGCAATTTGTTGAATAGGCATTTTTCTTATGATTAGGAGAAAGAGCATTGTCATAATCTTTTTGATGACATGATTTGCATTCAATCCCTAATGGTTCGAATCGAAGTTGTGTCTCGGAAGTATGGCAGGCATTACAATCAACGGTTCGGTGTACACCCACCAAAGGGAAATTTGCATTTTCATGCAATTCAGAAATATTGCTAATTAACCAAGTTTTACTTTTGTGGCATCTGGCACAATCCATTCCAACAGATTGTTGGTGAACATCGGCATGGCATGAAATACAATTCGGATCAGCTTTATCAAATTCTAAAGTATTATGGCAAGATCTACAATCTAAAGAACTATGTTGTCCTGATAATTTAAATGACGTGCTATCATGATTAAATCCAAGATTATTAATAAAGTTCCAGGATTCTGGGGAATGGCAGGATGAACAATTAATTTTTAACTGAATACCATGAGGAGATTGGCCTTTTGTGTTGTTATACAAAAGAAAAAATAGTATAATTATAAGTGGCAATCTCTGCATTCCAACTTTCCGATTCTGTACAAAGTTACAGCTTTTCCACCTTGGATTTCAGAAAAATGACAGGAATTGCAACTTATCTTGATATGAGCACCTTCCAATTTAAATCTGGTCTTGTCGTGATCAAATAATTGAGGAAACCAGCTATCTGAATTGTGACAATCATCACATTTTGTTACACCATTTTTTTCAAATTGTGTTCCATGAATATTTTCATGACAAACGGCACATGTACTAATTAAATTCTTAAAACTTTGAATTTTTTCTCCTTTATCAGAAATTTTGATATGACATTGTGAGCAAAACAAATCGGTGTGTTTTCCAGTTAAAGGAAAGTTGGTATTGGAATGATCGAAGCGAATTGAATTCCATGCTTCAGTGTTATGACATGAGACACAAGCATTATTGGAATAAAATTTGGGATCCATTTTACCTTCATGAAAATTTTGATGACATTGCGTGCAATGGGTTGGAATTGGCTTAAAAGTCCATTGATTATTTTTTAAATGGCAATCATTACATGCAATAGCAATATGTGCACCTGTTAACGGGAAGCTTGTATTTTGGTGGTCAGATATTGAAAAGCTAGTATTTGAAAATCCATCTGTATTGTGACAGCTGGAGCAATCTTTTGTTTCTGAATTATTTTTAAATTGTCCCTGATGGAAATCATTGTGGCAATCTATGCATTGATAGTGTTTCAATGGATTCGTCATATTCGTTACATGGCATTTTTTGCAACTCACAGTGGTATGTTTTCCGGATAATGGAAATTCTGTTAAAGTGTGATTAAAATTATTCAGATCACGATCGATGTTGAAGGATTCCTGATTGTGGCAATCCTTACATTGCTCCCCAAATTTTCCTTCATGTGGATCCTTGTGACAATTTATGCATTTTATGTTGTCGATTGCAACAAATTCTTTAAATTGTTTGCTTGGATTATTTCTATTATCGTGGCAAGATTTACAGTCCAGATGTTTATGTTTTCCTTCCAGTTTGAATGAGGTAACACTATGGTTAAATGAGGGTTTAGTTTTAATTTTAGAGAAAGAACTTTCTTGATGACATGCATTACATTGCGTTCCATATTTCCCTTGATGGGTATCGTTGTGACAGCTCACACAAGAGTTAAATTTTAAATTGGCAAATTTTTGAAACGCTTTACCGTTTTTTATTTCCTGTAAATGACATTCCTTGCATTCTACTGAGAGGTGAGCACCTAATAAAGGAAATTTTGATTTACTATGGTTAAATAAACTTGCCGGTTTGAAATGTTCAGAATCGTGACATGAAGAGCAATTCGTTCCTAAAGAGTTTTGATGAATGTCTTCATGACAAGAATTACATTGAGTACTTAATCCAAGGTAGGTGCGATTTAATTTAACGATTTCTGAATTATTAATTCTTTCATCTTTATGACAGGCGTTGCAATCCTGGCGTTTATGAGCACCTTTTAGTTCATACCCTGTTTTGTTGTGGTCAAAATTATTTTTGTCGAAGCGTATCATTTCAAAATTAAGTCCGTGGTGTTCTGAATGACATGTAAAGCAATCTTTGCCTTTTATTTCCTGAGATGAGTGAAATCCTTTTTTGGAATTAATCCTTTCATTTAACAGGGAATGGCATAACAAACATTTGTCATTGGTAACAGCTTTTCCTAAAGTGTGACATTGTGTACAATTGTTTACACCTTCCAGTTGACTATGAGGCCTGGAGAGTTTGCCAGGAGAAATTTGAGCAGAAAGGGAATAAGATAACCCAATTACAATCAGCGTTATTTTCAGTACAATAATTATATAAGAGTTTTTATTTGGCATGTGATTTTACGGTATATCCAAATCTCTTGGTAATTTCTATTCCTGTATTTTGTAAAAATTGTGTTGGCAATTCTCCTCCTGCAAAAATATAAACTAAATCATTTTCATAAGTGGAAATCTCATTATCAATAGAATGAATTAATTCTACTTCTTCTTCGCGAATTTCTTTTATGGTAGTATTTAGCAATATTTTGATTTTATTATTGGAGACAGCGACATTTATGTTTTCCGCATTTTTAGGTTTTAGCCTGCTGAATTTATCACTTCTGTAGGAAAGGGTAACTTCATTTTGATCAGCTAAAAGCAATGCACTTTCAATCGCAGAATCTCCACCACCTACAACGATTATTTTTTTGCCATTTATTAATTCAGGTTCTAATAATCTATACGCTACTTTTTCAAGACCTTCACCGCTTACACCTAGTTTTCTTGGTGTTCCTCTTCGTCCAATAGCCATTAGTACGTTTTGTGCAGTAAATTCCTTAGAATTTAGAGTTTTTATCAAGAAATTATTCTTTTGTTTATAAATGTTTTCAACTTTTGTGTTTTCAAAAATTTTTATTTGATGCTTTTCAATGAGGCTCAGCCACAGATCCAGCAATTCTTTTTTACTTGTTCTGAATAATTTTATTTTTCCGTGAAGTGGAATTTCCATAGGGGCTGTCATTACTATTTTAGCACGTGGAAAACTGTATACTGTACCTCCAACTGTATCTTGTTCTAATATAATTGCCTTCAATCCTAGCTTTTTAGCCTGCAGACTGGCAGAAATCCCAGCAGGACCTGCACCTATAATGATCAGATCAAATTCGGACTGATGTTGTTTGTTGAGTTTTTTTAAAATTGAGTCGACGGCTTGCTTTCCTTGTTCTACGCTGTTTTTTATTAGACCCATTCCACCTAATTCTCCGGCAATATAAATGCCTTCGACATTCGTTTCGTAATTCTGATTAAGATGTGGTAAGTCGACACCTCTTTTTTCAGTTCCTATTCTTAAAACTATAGCTTCTACAGGACAGGCATGAAAGCAAGCTCCATGTCCTACACAATGAGAGGCATTAATTAACACCGCCCGCCCATTTTTCAAACCCAATATATCTTCTTCCGGGCAAGCTTTAACACAAGCACCACTTCCAATACAAATGTCCGGATTAATAACCGGATGTAATGAAATTGGCTCATGGACTCCTTCTTCCTTGGCTTTGTCAATCTTGTGCGTTGAAATTTGATCATTGATTTTTATTTTGCGCAGGTACAACCAAAGCACCAGTATGCAAAATGCAAATACAAATAAATAGATGAGATAATCAATTAATAACATATATCATTAAAAAATCCATTTATAACCAAAACTAAGTGTAACCACAACATGAATAACCATAATGACCAGCATTATTATAGCGAAAGGAAGGTGAGCAATGTGCCAGTATCTGAATAATTCCTGCATAACTTTCAGTCTTTGTATTCTTCTTTCGATCGACATTTCGACTTTGATCAATCGGGTTAACTCTTTAATTTGAATAGGGTTTGTAATATGTTGTTTTAATATTCGTTTAACCTGTTTTAATTTACGTTTATCTTCCTTCCAATCTAACCAGAGTTGCGAAAATGTTGATGAAATCGTAGAATTTTTATCATCCATTTTATCTTTACTTTTCAGCAAAGAATCTATTTCATTTGCATTGGTAGGAATTAGGTTCTGTATTTTTTTTGAAATTTCTACTTTGTTGTCTTTTATTTCAATTAATGATAATTCTCTTCCTTGTATTGTTCTCGGAATTTGATTATAGATGAATCTACCGATGACACCACTTGCTACAACTGCTACCATACTCCAAAAACTTATTGAAACTATGCCTCCAAACTTAAATGCAGTGTGAAACAACACCATGATGGGCCCTAGTGTACAAAGAAATATATGAAACTCTAACCAATACTTTAAAACTCCTAGTCGAGAAAGACTTTTGTTTCTTTTTCTAATCATATATCCAAAGACTCCGATTAGTATCAACAAGGTTCCTACTATTCCTAAGCCATGTCCCATTAAGCCACTCGGTTTTAATAAGCCATGTCCAGGATGATAAAACCTTTCTTCTAAACTGGTAGTGTAATAAGAAAAGCCGTACCAACTAAGGTAAGCTGTTACCAAAATTACGATACCAACAAGAGTAGCAATGTATATTTTATGTGATAAAGAAGAAATAAAATGCGAATTAAATTTTTAATCAATATTTTTCAATTAAACAAAACACAATGTAAAGATTGATTTTAAATACTTTTAATTATTTAATATATACTTTCAATTCATCCGAAAAATACTGCAATGCATTCATAACCGGAAGAGGTATTCCTCCACCCAACGCACATAAGGATCCACGTTTCATTGTGTCTAATAGATCAACAAGGAGTTCGTTGTCAATTTTAAAATTCGAATCAGATTGTGCTTTTTGTAAGAGCTCTTTACCGCGAGTTGATCCAAGTCTGCATGGAAAACATTTTCCACAACTTTCGTGCGCTGTAAATTCAAATAAGTGTTCAAGATATTTTATCATAGGATACTCTTCAGGTACACTTACAATAGAAGCATGACCAAGCATAAAACCCTGATTGGCAAAAGATTCAAAATCGATAGATAAACTAGTGTGCTTGAACATAGGAACCAGACCTCCTAAAGGTCCTCCAATATGCAATGCTTTAACTTTTCTTTTAAAACCCAATCCCAATTTATGAATTACATCTTCTAATGAAGTTCCCATGTCAACTTCATAAATTCCGGGTCTGTTAAAAGCACTATCTAAAGAAATTAATTTCGTACCTGTTGATCTTACTGTGCCAATTGCCTTGTAACTATCACCACCCTGAGTACAGATAAAGTATAAATTAGCAAGTGTCTCAACATTGTTCACAACTGTTGGTCTTCTGAATAATCCTTCTTGTACAGGAAATGGAGGTCTTACCCTAACTTCAGGTCTTTGACCTTCAATAGATGAAAGCAATGCTGTCTCTTCGCCGCATATGTAAGCACCTTGTGCCTTTATAACTTTAAATTCAAAACTAAAATCAGAACCAAATATCTTTTCTCCTGTGATTTTCTCCTTACGAAGAAGTTCAACTTCCTTAATAATGCGATCAACAGATTCCGGATATTCTGCACGAATGTAAACGACTCCTTTGTTTGCTCCTGTTACATATCCTGCAATCCACATTCCAATGAGTACGAGTCTAGGTTGATGTTCCAACAAGTAGCGATCTGAATAAGATCCCGGGTCTCCTTCATCAGCATTGCATACAATGAATTTATCAGGACCTTTCTCCTTCGCACATCCTTCAAGTTTAATAGACATAGGAAATCCTGCACCTCCTCTTCCTCTTAGACCTGAGAGTTTTATTTCGTCAAGAATTTGTGTCGGAGTTTTTAAAAGTATTTCTTTAACGCGAAGAATAAATTCTTCAGGATCAGGGGAAGAGCCTGTTAAAATAGTAGAACCCAGACTATAAACAGCGTAATCGTCCATTGAATCAGTGTATTCATTTTTTACAATTGATTCCAATGAGTTTATACTATTTCCCGAATAATTTACATCATTATAATGAAAAGCTGAGTTTTCATGGCATCTCCCTAGGCAGCACATCTCGCCAATTTCTTTACTGTCAAAAACAGAGATAAGCTTATTCCTTAACTCAGATTGAGTGCCGGCAGTAAGACAGGCTGATCCGTTGCAAACGAAGACTTTCTTCCCAACATTTGTCTCTCTTGTAAAGTCATAAAAGCTAGCTGTTCCAAAAACATTTGCTGTGCCTAGTAAGTACTCATCAGCTATTTCTTTAAGTTGATCCTTCGTGCTTGATTTATCCTTATTGAGAGTTCCAATTTCTTCAAACAGGGTGTTATCCAGGCCCTTACGAAAAGAAAGATGGCTGATATTTTTTGACATATTTTAGGTCGAATTTGGTCGTGAAATTAAGCCAAGACACGAATACTTGTTTCTAAAACAGGGCTGGAATATTAATAAAAGCCTAATATTCACTAAATATTTATATAAAAAAGTTTCATAATTCGTGATTTTAATCATAGTTTAGCGCGTTATTCTATTTTTCAAACAAACTAAAATCAAATTAAATGGAAACAATTCTGCCTTATTTATTGAACACTGTGTTGGGAGCAGGTGGTGGCTGGTTAGGTAACATGATCAAGAAAAATGGTCTTGGTATGTTAGGGAACCTAATTGCCGGTGGCGCAGGTGGTAACATACTTCCAATGATACTAAGTGCTGCAGGATCAACAATTGGCGCTGCTCCGGCTGACGGTGGTATGAACTGGATCGGTTTAATTATTTCCTTACTAGGAGGTAGTGCAGGATCATTATTAGGCGGTCTCTTTAAAAAAGCTTAAAAAACCAAAACTTACTTTTAAAGATAAAAGCCATTATGCACATGCATGATGGCTTTTTTTATAGTAATAGGCGTAGTATTTATGGAATGAGTTTTATTGTAATTCAATATAATCTGTACTTTTTCAAGTTTAACTTATGTGAATATGAATTTCTTTTAATATTTATTAGGCATCAACATTATCCCCAATAATACTATCTTTTCTCTTAGCTTATGCTTTAATTCAATGTGATTTTACAAATCCTGGCCTGCCTACTATCTTATTCATTTCTGTAAAGTACATTTTTCTCAAAAAAAAATAAGAGATTCTGCAACGCAACCTAATCAATCAGACTATATGAGAATGATAAGGCTTGTTGCCGATTTACTCATTTTAAAAATTAATTAATAATATGAAAACGATTTTACTTCAAATTTCACTATTGCTCCTATGGACTGGAATACTCGCACAAGGTAATTTACAATTTAAATTGCTCAAAGAACCCTGTAACTGCGATGGGGAAATTGAGATTAGTGGCATCAATCCACAGGTTGATCATCACTTCAATTATGGAGGTTGGGCAAACCCTAAGATTATTAATGTTACAGGATCAACAATGATAGTGAAAGATTATTGTGGCACTCCTGTTTTTCAAGTAATTATGTATGATGCTAATAATGAGTTTTTATACTGGAATAACTTTGAACCAAATTTATCATTTACATCAAAGGTAAAAATTACGACTAATGATTGTCCTGTTCCAAGTATTGCTGAAGCAAAAGTTACAGGGGGAGCTCCTCCCTATACTTATGAATGGATAGAAGCTAACTCCTTACAGGTAAAGGATACTAAAAATCCGGCAGCATTACCGGATGGTGAATATTATCTACTGGTTAAAGACAACAATGGTTGTGTTTCATATTCAAATTACGAATATGATTCAGGAAAAATTTATATTCGTTCCAGAGTAGATATTCAACTTCAGGTAAATTCAACTATTGCAAATTGTACAAACGGAACAGCAGAAGTTAAAAATATAGTTGGTGGAATGACACCCTATAGTTATTTATGGAGTAATGGTTCTAATTCCGTAAAAATTGAAAACTTGAAACAAGGTCAATACAATGTAATAGTTACTGATTCCAGAGGATGCAACACAGGCAGTTATGTTTATGTTTCTCAAGCCTATTACTTTAATCCACAATTTAGTATCACAAATACAACTTGTAAGAGGAATGAAGGATCAATTTATGCATTTGGAAGTGGCGGAGTGCCGCCGTATCAATATCAATGGAGCAATGGTAGTTCAGATCAACAAATAAAGAACCTGGATGAAGGTTATTATTTTGTAACAATCACGGATTCAAGAGGTTGCTTTACGCGAGGATACTCCAACTTATCAAAAAACACACCGGTTCAAGTAAGAATTCTTGAATCTATACCTAGTTCATGTACAAAAGCAACTGGCTCAGCAAAAATTCAAATCAGCGGAGGTAGCGCTCCTTACAAAATAAGATGGAATAGTTATCCACCTCAACTTGGAGATCAATTAAGTAATGTCCTGCCTGGAAGATATAAATTCATAGTTGAAGACATAAACGGATGTAGCCAAACGGGTGATGTAGAAATCTTACCGGAAAATATTCTCAGACCGCAATTTAAAGTTGTACATGAAAATTGTGATCTCAAAGACGGTTCAATCGAAGCTCAAGTATCCGGAGGATTGGCTCCTTATAAATTTAACTGGTCGACAGGCTCCAACAATTCTTCAATTGATAAAATTAGTAATGGTTGGTATAATCTTACTATTACTGATTCCAAATTATGTCAAGTAGAAAAATTTGTAGTAGTTGAAGAGTTAAGCACTTTGAGTGCATTGCCATATTCCAAAAGCGCGACTTGTAAATATGTAGCGGATGGTGAATGTGGTGTAAATATAGTTGGCGGAAAAGCACCTTTTCAGTATGTTTGGGATGGAGCAAATACAGGCTTATCATCATTGAAAAATATACTTCCGGGATATCATTTTGTGAAAGTTACTGATGTCGATGGATGTAATGATGAAAAATTTATTTATGTCGATTCTGAACCGAAAGATTATTGTTATTGCGTAGTAAAAGGAATTGTATTTCACGATAAAAATGAGAATTGTATAAAAGATTCTAATGAGGAAGGAATTCCTAATATTCAGATATTCTGTGATGGATATGGTTATGTATATACGAATGATGATGGAGAATATTCACTTGATTTACCCAGTGGAAATTTTAGATTTACAGAACGATTAGAAACATACTCACCCTTGGCAAGTTGTCAGGATTTTGAAACTCTTGTAACAATTAATACGAAAACAGATCGAGTTAAAATTTTAAATTTTGCGAATAAAGTAAACCCGATTCGAGATATCTACATTGGTGTATGGCCTAATGAATGTCCCGTTCCGGGCTTTGAATATACGCAGAAGATGATAATGAAGAATTTAGGAACTGTAAATGAATCAGCCATACTTGCAAATTATAGAAATGACGGACAATTGAATGATATTCAATTTAATCCTACGAACATATTTAAGGTATCCGGAAACGTCAATCAATTTTTAGCGAAGGATATATCATTAAGTAAAGGTGAAGAAAAAGTTTTAACAATAAAATATTTAGTTCCAACAGATATGCCAATAAACACAGCGTTAGACTTTGAAGATGAATGTGTATATGAATCACCCATTGATAATTGGTTAAATGATTTTACACCTTGGAATAACAGACATTCATTTAGGGATTTTGTACAAAGTTCTTATGACCCAAATAACATGGAAGTTCTTCCTCAAGGCAAAGGACTACAAGGGTTTATCATACATAAAGATTCTGTGTTAGAGTATAAAGTAAATTTTCAAAACCTTGGAAATTATCATACAAGAAAAGTAAGAGTAGAAATTACGCTGGATAAAAATCTTGATTGGAAAAAATTAATTCCACTATTTGCATCAAGTAAAGAAAGAATTGAAATGAGTTTGAACGGCAAGTTAACGTATTACTTTGACGATATTCGATTGGACCCAGCAAGTTCAAGTGAAGAATCAAGTAAAGGTTTCTTAATTTTTTCAGTTCCTTTGTTGAAGGGATTACCAGTAGGAACGAAGATTCAGAATTATGCAGATATTTTCTTTGACTTTAATGCTCCTATAACTACTAACCTTACTTTGAATACAATTCGCTCTTTGGTGGCTTCAGATAATCCTAAAAATGATAAAGGAACTTTGAAAGTATTTCCTAATCCGGCAAATGAAATATTATTTGTAGAGTTTGAGCATCATCAGGATGAAATAGGGACGTTAGAATTAATAGATCTTTTAGGAAGAAGCATTGAAAACAGTGCAATTCAACTTGTAGCTGGAAAAAATAGTTTTGTACTTCATTTGGATAATGTAAGTTCCGGATACTATACAGTGAAATTAAATTCGAAATCTGGAAAGATAATGACAAGACGGTTTGATATAGTGAAATAGATAGAGGGTGATTTTTTGTTTTTCGTAATGAGTCTTAAGAATGCAAGTTTGTGGTTTCTTGTATTGGTCTTTGAAAAGTGTTTTATGCTATGAGCTGACTCTTTATTAATAACAATTTTAAGATCAAGTTCAGGTATTGCAAGATACCTGAATTTTTTTTATACATTAAAAAGTTAAAACTTAGAAAGGCTTCTTCAAAAAAATTAAGATATTTAAAATTATACTTACTACTTACCGCTTTATTCTACGTTTTTCCATTTACAAACATCATCTCAAGTGTTGGCGATGGAACGCCTCCTTTTGCTTCCAGAGTTACAGCAAACAATTGAACATTATCAAGATATTTAATTTCTTTAAGTCTCGAATTCGTATCAAGATCAAATACTCCAAGGTCAACTGGCTTGCCATCAACAATTCCCCAAAGTTGATATTGTTTATCAGTAGGAGGAGTTGGAAGATCAACCGCATCTAACAATGTTCTTCTCGATTTTGTATCGTAATAAATCATTGCAATAGCTTGTGGAGCTTTAGCTGTGCCCTTTAATAATATACGCGTATAATTTTTACTTTTTATAAACTCAAGCTGATTGCCGCAATCTAAAAGTGAAAGGCTATCTTGAATCATCTTTTGTTCTAGTGTTTTTAAAGATTTAACTCTGTTATTTAATTCTTGTTGAACGGAGTTTTTTTGATTCCAAAAATAGAATAATAAACCGGCGAGAGAAGTGAGAATGGCAATATTAAGAATCTTACCCATTTGAGAAGTCGAAGCATTAGATCCGGAAGTATGAGATTCCTTTTGAATGGTATTCATAATCTTAGACTTTAGATCTAAAGACATGGGTTGAGCATAAGTAGATGCATAAGATTCAAGAGCAGATTCAATTTTGGATAATTCTACTCTTAATTCAGAATGTTGAGAAAGGTAAAACTGAATCTCACGATTCTGTTCAACCGAAGTTAAGCCCAAGGCGTATTGCTCCAGAATTCCGGAAGCAATATATTCTTGTATGTACTCTAACTTCTTCATTAAAAATTAACGAATAAACTTATAATTAATATATTCAAAATATCTCTTAACATTTTAATGCCAGTACTAATTCTTGTTTTTACTGTTCCTAATGGTATACTAAGTTCGTCGCATACTTCCTGTTGTGTAAAACCTTGTAAATAAATTAAATCAACAAGTTCTCTGTATTTAGGATCCATTGAATTAATTTTTTGTAATAGACCAGGGTCAAACATATTCGTGTTTTCGGAATACTTCATATTATCATATACGCTTGAATCCAAGGATTGGATTTGTCTTTTAGATTCCTTACGCAAATGATCAATTGCTGTATTCTTAAAAATTGTTAATAGCCATGTGAAAAGAGAACTCTTGTTTTGATCGTATTCTGAAAGATTCTTCCAGACTTTTATGAAACCATCCTGCACAGCTTCTTCGGTCAATGAATCCTTTTTTAGAATATTAGAGACAATTCCATTCATTACATCACCATATTTGTCCATAAGCAAGCTTAATGCTTGTTCTGGCTTAACCTTGCGGAGCCTTAAAAAATCCTCAAGTATGGTTGATTTGTCGGAATTCATATAAATTCTAAGGCGAAGATAAAAATATTCCGGAAGTCCAAATCCAAACTTCGTCTGGACTACGTATAAATAGTAATTGAATCCGCTGGAATAAAATTATCCAGCACCGGAAAGAATAAGTAAGCCAAAAGCTTACTATTACAGACAGGAGGATTTAAACCATTTTACGTAATTAAATTTTTTTCATATGATCAAATTAAAACCATTTTACACAATTGCAAGCATGTTTCTTATTCTGTTTGCAATTTCTTCCTCTCAGATGGTACAAGCTTCGAGCCATCGAGAAGCTCCACTCATTGCCTATGATCCTTTGGCAGATAATGTGGACGTTTATGCATTCAGAAGCCCAAGCAGACCAGATTTTGTAACCTTGATTGCAACTTTTGTGCCTCTGCAGAATCCTCATGGTGGACCAAATTATTACACTTTTGGTCAGAATATCAGATATGAAATTCACATAGACAATGACGCTTCCAAGCCAGGAGATGAAATTGTTTATCGAATTACATTTACTGTAAGAAACGAAGATCCAACAACTTTTTTTAACATTCGCCTTGGTAAGCAAAATCAAAAAACTACCTATGTTGTTGAAAGAAGCGGAGACGGTGGAAAGACTTTTTCAACTAGAGTTATGGATGGCGTCGTACCTCCTAATAATATTGGTTCAAGATCAATAACAGGAGGAGCAGGATTGAATACTACCTACAGTAAGTTATTCAATGATGCAATCGTCACTTTATCGAATGGTTCCAAAGTTTATTGTGGACCAATTGATGATCCTTTCTTTGTAGATCTTGGTGGAGTTTTCGATTTGGGTAACCTTCCTAGACAAGGTGGTGAAAAATCAAGAGATGGATTGGCATGCACGAATACAAGTGCAATCATTATTGAAGTTCCAATTTCAACACTTCTTAAAGAAGGTGCTCCTGCAACGCCAAGAAATATTTTGGATCCTGATTATGTAATTGGTGTTTGGGCATCTGCGAGCAGACAAGCTGTAAGAACTTTGACTCCGGGTGGAGAAAGTTTTTCAGGGAACTGGATTCAGGTTTCTCGTTTAGGAATGCCGTTAACAAACGAAGTTGTAATTCCAATTGGATTCAAAGATTATTGGAATTCACTAAGCCCTTATGATGAAATTACTGATACTTTGCTTGATGGTTTCTTTTACAATCCTGAATTGTCTTTGTACATGGATGATAGATTTTTTGGTGGAGCAGTTCCTGCTTTATCAAAATTGAGAATTCAGACAAAGTCATTGGGAGGTTTTGATTTTGGATTTGGTAAAGATGGACTTTACTCACTAAAAGGAAATCCTGCCTTAGCGGGAACCGCATTGGATGATGCTGTCTTTGGAAAGTTATTATTACCTGGTCCTGGAAAAGCAAGATCCGTTGATTTATGGCCTGCATTTCATACCGGAGTGCCAAACGTAATTCCTTATCAATTAGCAACAGGAAAAAATGGCAATCCACTTGCTGCTGGAAAACCATTTGTTCATAACTTTTTACCAAATGGTGGAGATATGTTGAGATTGAATATGGCCGTTCCACCGACTCCAAGAAACGATCCAAAGTTTAGTACACTTGGTTTGGTACAAGCTGCAGTTTTGGGTCTTACTGATCCTCAGTATGCAAATACCAATCTCCAATTTATACCGAATATGGATGGGTTTCCAAATGGAAGAAGATTAGAAGATGATGTAACAAGAATAGAATTACAAGCTGTTGCTGGAGTTGTTTTAGCAGCTGTGGGACTTTGGTATGATGACTATTCTGCAGGTGGATCACCTGTTACTCCTAATCTATTGAATGTATTAACGTATACTACTGGAGTTGAAAAGAATGATGCTCCGTTCAGTTCTGACTTTCCATACATTGCAATGCCTTGGTCTGGTGATGGAGAATGCAGTGGAAAAATTATTTCAGGAGTTCAGAATCCTGGTGGAGGCGTAACCGGATTAGAAAAAGCAAAAGTTACGATTTCTAATTTTCCAAATCCTGTAAAAACATCAACAACATTTAAAATTAATTCAGTTGTTGAATCGAAGGTGAAAATCAATCTTCATTCCCAGGGTGGAAAAAATGTTATGTCGCTAAGCGATCAGAAATTTGGTAAAGGAGACAATGAAATTATTGTTAATCTAGAGCACTTACCTTCAGGTATTTATTTTGCCAGTGCAGTTGCTGCGGATGGCACATTAATGGGGTATGCAAAAGTTATCAAAGAGTAAAACTTAATTCCAAAACCGATTGGAATTTTACTTAAAATTAGTATTAGATTATGTCCTTGCGGACGTAAAAGAATGTAAGGACATAAACTAATACAATCACAATTTAATCTAAATCTAATTTTTATGAAAATCATTAATCTAATACTAATATTATTTATTATTTCTTGTAATACTAAAAATAATTCTGTGGTAAATGTTCCGGAATTATTGGATCGACCTGAAAAACTTCAATACTCTATAGAATGGCCAAGAATTAAAAATACCTACGCAGATTTAAAATATAAACTAAAAAAGGAACCCGAATCGATTGAATCACTTATTTCTCTTTCAAATTTATTTATTGGAGAAGCGAGAGTGACGGGAGAGCACGGACATTATTACAACGCAGGTTTACAAATGATAGACCATGCATTGCAAATAAAGAAAATTTCAAAAGACAATCAATTTCTTGCACTTAGCAATAAAGCATCGATCCAATTGTCTTTGCATGATTTTGCAAATGCGTTAATTACAGCACAAAAAGCGGTAGCTATCAACCCCTATAATTCAAAAATATATGGTTCAATTGTAGATGCTTATGTTGAGCTAGGCGATTATGAAAAGGCGGTAGAAAATGCCGACAAGATGGTTTCTATCCGACCTGATTTAAGTTCGTATTCAAGAGTATCCTATTTAAGAGAAATACATGGAATGGTTGATGAATCTATTGAAGCTATGAAAATGGCAGTTGAAGCAGGAAGTCCGGGAAGCGAAGAAAGGTCTTGGGCTGTGCTTCAATTGGGTGAATTATACTTACGATACAATAAAGTCGAGGAATCCGAATATGTGTTGAAACAATTATTAACAGAAAGAGAAAATTATCCATTTGCATTAGGTAGTCTTGCCGAAGTTTATATGAAGCAAAATAAATTAGAGCATGCTGAAAAAACGCTTCAAGAAGCATGTGAAATTATCCCTGAAGTTGGATTCTATGTGACTTTGGCTGAGTTGTATAAAAAACAGGGCAGAACTGAAGAAATGAAAACGAAACTAAGAGAGATACTTGAAATGTTGAAGGACGATACGGATCATGGACATAATATGAGTCTTGAGTATGCCGGATTATACCTTGAATTTTTTGATGATGCAGAAATGGCGCTAAAATATATTAAGAGCGATCAAAAAATGCGACCTGAAAATATTGACATCAATCGAATGTTAGCAAAAATTTATATTCAGAAGAAAGATAAGTCGAATGCGCAGATTTGCCTTCAAAAAGCTAAGATTACAAATTCTCAACATCCTGAAATTAAGGAAATAGAAAATCAAATTCAATCTATATAGTATTTATTTCTTATGTTTAAATTAATTATTAATTTTCACATTGTTATAGTATTGTTTTTAAGTTACAATTTAAACGCGCAACTTTCAGGAACTATAGTAGATCAAAACGATCAGCCAATACAGGATGTATTTCTGAGTAACTTGCGAAGTGGATTGCATACTCATTCTGATGCCTACGGAAAGTTTGTAGATAAAAGCGCCAGAGCAAATGATAGCATTCTGTTAAGTATTTTAGGATATAAGAAAAGAACAATTATTGTTGAATCAGATGTACAGGAATCCGTATCAATTAATCTTGAAGAAGATAATATTATTCTTGAACAGGTTAATATTTCAGAACCAGTAAATGAAAATTTGCAAAAGATAGATACACGAATGAATCCTGTTCAAAATTCTCAGGAATTATTGAGAATCGTTCCTGGTTTATTTATAGCGCAACATGCGGGAGGGGGAAAAGCAGAACAGATTTTTTTAAGGGGATTTGATATTGATCATGGAACGGATATTAATATAACAGTTGATAACTATCTTCCTGTAAATATGGTGTCTCATGCTCATGGACAGGGCTATGCTGATCTTCATTTTGTAATTCCAGAAACAGTTGATAAGGTAGAGTTTGAAAAAGGCTCATACAATGTTTCTAAAGGTAATTTTGCTACAGCGGGTTCTGTCAATTTTAAACTCAAAGATCATTTACATAAGAGTCAGATTTCTTTAGAGAAAGGAATGATTAACTTTAATAGGGCTGTGTCATTGATTGAATTGAAACATTCAAAAAAATGGGACATTTATGGAGCAGTTGAATACATTCGTTCCGATGGATTTTTTGAAAGCCCACAGGATTTTCAAAAATTAAATGGTTTGTTTAAATTAAGATATAAGATTAATTATAATTCCGGTCTGCGTTTTACATCATCAATATTTAGTAGTAATTGGTATGCATCTGGGCAAATTCCTGAACGTGAAGTAAAGGCAGGAAGGATAAGTCGTTTTGGAGCTATTGATGATACAGAAGGAGGGATAACATCTAGAAATAATTTATTAATACAATACTATAACAGTGGCAAGGCATACAGGAATTTTAAAATAAATGCATTTTATACGAGTTATAGTTTTGAGTTGTTTTCAAACTTCAGTTTTTTCTTGAAGGATCCAATACATGGTGATCAGATAAGACAGAAAGAAAATCGTTCAGTGATTGGATGGGAATCAAGCCTTGAAGATAGATTTAAGAAAAGTTGGTATCAGTTGGCTGTTGGAATGAGAACGGATTTGGTTCTAAGTAATGAATTATCACATACCTTTTTACGAACGGAAGTATTAAAACGTAAAGCATTAGGAGATGTAACGGAGAATAATTTCTATTCATTTGCTAAATGGCATTGGGAACACAAAAGATTAGAAATTCAAACACAGCTACGTTCTGATTTATTCACTGTAAAATATAAGGAAAAATTGTTCAATTTGAATCAAATCAGCAAGCATTCTGAATTCATCGTATCCCCAAAATTAAATGCATTTTATTCAGTAAGTCCAAAAGTTCAATTCTACAATAAGAATGGATTTGGGTTTCATTCTAATGATTCAAGATTGTTATCAAAAGATAATAACAGTGGATTATTAACCAGAAGTTTTAATTCAGATTTGGGTGTTCAGACGAAACCAGTTTCTAATATTTTATTTCATATTGGTTATTGGTTCATTGATCTTGAAGATGAGTTAGTATATGTGGGAGACGAAGCAATTGTAGAATCAAGTGGGCATACAATCAGACATGGGCTTGAAGCAGGCTTTAGATCTGAAATAGGAAAGCATTTCAGTTTGTTCGGCGATGCTTCATATACGATAGCGAGAAGTGCTATAGGCTCTGAAAGAGAAAACTTTATTCCTTTGGCTTCTAAGTGGACAGCAACAGCAGGATTGAACATAAACGATATGAAGAACTTTTCAGCAAGTATCAAATTAAGATATTTGGGTAATCGTCCGGCAAACGAAGATTATAGCATAATTGCTTATGGGTATACAATAGTTGACGTTGGTGTAAATTATAACGTTAGAAATATAACGATTAGTGGCGTTCTGGATAATGCTTTAAATAGAAATTGGAATGAAGCACAATTTGCAACGTTATCAAGACTAAAAAATGAAAGTCAACCCTTAGAGGAATTGCATTTTACGCCGGGCAACCCAATGAATTTTAGACTAAAACTGGGAATTAATTTTTAATGAATTTTTGATTTACCTCAGTAAAGTTATATCTCCGGATTCCCTTACAATTTCACCATCCAGAAACTCTGCTTCTACACTCCATGTATAAACACCGGAAGAAGATGCTTGATTATTAAAAAAACCATTCCAACCAGTTCGTGGATCAGTAGGTAATAATTTTGTTCCTTCATAAACCATTCCACCCCAACGATCAAAGATTTGTAATTTTTTAATTAGGCTTAATGATCTCGTACCGGTAATATTGAATATATCATTAATTCCATCACCATTAGGAGAAAAAACATTCGGTGCCCAAATTCTTTTATCCTTAATTACACGTACCAGTACTTTTATTGAATCTATGCAACCATCTTTTGATGTTGTTAATAAAGTATAATATGTATCATTTACCGGTGATGCAAAAGGATCAATGCAATCATTACAAGAAAGATGATCTGATGGTATCCATTGAATTTTTCCCGGGATAGAAGTATATTGAAGAATAATTTTAACACTATCTCCAAGATTTATTGAATAATCTTCGTATTTTGAAATATTCGTATGTTCAGGATTTGTAATTGTAATATTCCCCGACTTTAGACAGCCATTATCATCTTTCATCACAATTAGATAATTTCCTTCATTGAGATTTCTAAATTGCCATATGTCATCAAATGCCATATTATTCAGCGAAAAAGAGTAAGGGCCTACACCTCCTTTAATATTTCTGAGCTCAATTGCACCACTGGCATCATTGTCGCATGTTGGATCATTTCCTAATAACATAAATTGCAAAGAATTAGGTTCAGTAAGCTCTGTCTCAATGTTAATAGGACAATTGTTAGAATCAATAACGATTAATGAATATTTGCCGGCACTTAAGTTACGAATATCAGAACTCGTTTGACCATTTGACCATAAAAAGGAATAAGGCCTAGTGCCACCAACAATATTAGAATTTATTAATCCATTTTTATCACCATAGCATTTTAAAGAAAATCTCTGGTTAGAAATTTGAGTTAGTTTGACTTCCAAGGGTTCAGGTTCGGTAACTTGAATTGTAAGAATTCTTTTATTACCAAAAAAATCAGTAATGATTATCTGATAATCTCCTTTAGGAAGATTAGTAATAGTCACCGGAAGATTTAATTGAGCAATTTGTCCAATGCCATTAATAGTTGGATCCTGCAGATTTTCGTATTGAAAAGTGAAAGAAGGAGTACCATCAACCACTTCAAAAGTAATGCTTCCATTTTTATCACCATAACACTTTACATTTTGAATAGAACTTTTGCTTTGAATGTTACATCGTATTTGAATTACTTCTAATTCAAGAATGCTGTCGCAACCATAAACTGTTTCTAAAGTATCAATAAAAAATCCGGCACTGAAATATTTTTTATTATTGAACCGAAGGGTATCACCTTCACATAGATTTAATTGCGTTGAATTTTTTGATATATTATGTGAAGTTAAATAAACAGAAACTATACTATCACAAGAATTTATCGATTGTAATTGGGCCTTATAGATACCTGATGAACTTAAGTTTAGATTACCAATAGAATAAATTTCACCCTCGCATATTTCAACTTGAATAGAATCGGTATAAACAGGATTTACAACAACTTCAATACAGCTAGGTGGTGCGTCATCACAAGCATTTACAGCCTGAGCACATAATTGAAATTTTCCCGAAGTAGTCCAATTCACTTCTTTGGAATCACCTACGCCTATTGGTGTTCCATTTAAATACCAATAATGCCATGCAGCGCCTTTAATTGCCGACACATCATACTTGATTTTTTCACTCTGGCATACCTTAAGAGGTCCTTTTATTTCTCCTGATTTATCCAAAGGAGTCACTTTTGTTGAACCATTTACCACACGTACACTGTAATCACATACATCTCCACGATTTCCGTCTATAACAAGATAATAGTATTGCCCTTCTACAATGGTTTTTGTAAACGTTAATCGGGTTGTACTATTGGGTTCGACATCTCCATCACAATTACTTACTTTTTCAAATCGTATACAATCCAAACTTTCAAAAATTCCAACTTCCAATCCATCATTATTATTACAATTACGGACGGTCAGTTCTAAAGTAAGTTGAGGCGTACTTGCCATAAAAGCGATCCATCGTATATTATGATTGGTGGTTGTGCAAAAGCCTGTAGGAAGCTGGCCTGGATCAAAATTGGAAGTATTTCTACCAGTAAACCCTTCTATATCGCATATAAGGCAGGCATCAATGCAATTCTTGGTCATATAAGCAGGTTGAGGACAGATGGTTGGAAGGGTCTGAGAATGAACCGATAAAAGGTTAAAAATTAACCAGAAAAATATAAGATGTAACCCTAGAATTTTATTCATTAGAATCTCGCCCAAATAAAGGCAAAAGTATGAATTTTGTACTTGGTTTTTTTAAAGAAATAATCTACAATATTCACTCTCCATCGTTGTTCTAATATTCAAATACACTAATTTTTTT